>JAYSUY010000026.1:0-6798 GCA_043718855.1 Saprospiraceae bacterium
TCGGCGACAAGAAAAAACTGCTCGAACTTTCAGAGAAAAACGTGCAGTATCACCTGCTCCAAAAAAAGAAACAGGCCATGAATGCCACCGGCAAGCAGACCAGTGCGGAGCGCATCCTGCGTACCCTGCAAGCCGACCTGCACATGGAAGCCGTACCGCTCTGGATCGAGTGTTTCGACAACTCTAACTTGCAGGGTACCAATGCTGTATCGAGTTGTGTGGTGTTTAAAAATGCCAAACCCTCCAAGCGCGACTACCGCCACTACAACGTGAAAACGGTGGAAGGCCCCAACGACTTTGCCACGATGGAGGAGGTGGTGACGCGGCGCTACAAGCGCCTCATCGCTGAAGGTGCGGGTTTGCCACAATTAGTCATCATCGACGGGGGCAAGGGCCAACTCGGCGCGGCTATGAGCAGCATCCGCGCCCTGGGGCTGGAGGGCCAGATGACGGTGGTGGGCATCGCCAAGCGGCTGGAAGAAATCTTCTTCCCCGACGACCCGGTGCCGGCGCTCATCAACAAAAAATCGGAGTCGCTCAAACTCATCCAGCAGGCCCGCGACGAGGCCCACCGCTTCGGCATCACATTCCACCGCAACCAGCGCAGCCGCGATTTCATCAAGACCGAACTGACGGAGATACCCGGCATCGGCGAAAAAACTGCCCAAAAACTGCTCGCCCACTTCGGGTCGCTGGCCCGCTTGCGGGCAGCCGAAGCGGGCGAGGTGGAAAAGGTGGTGGGGAAGGTGGCGGCAGGGAAAGTGCAGCAGTACTTCACCGCTGCCCCTGCTCAGGAAGAAGCACTTACGTCCTGAAATTCAGCGGCTTAGTGATGTCCAGCAAGTTCATCGCTTTCACCGTTTCGGGCTTCAAACGAACGTTGGTCAGCGTCGTAGCATTTTTCGACATGAACAGCCCGAAACCTTCCGACATGTTGCTGTAACTCGGTATCACCTCCGCACCCGTGATGCCGCCGCTGGCTGAAGCCACGTCATTGTATTGCTTCAGATCAAGCGCGCCGCCCTCAATCGTTAGGTCACAGTTCTCGAAGTAGCGAAACGTCCCCGATGCGGGCGGGATGTTGGCTACCAAAAACTCAAAGAACGCCTGACTTTGCAATGGCGCAACGCCAGGGTAAGAGTTGGGGCCAAAAGGATCAGGTTTGCGGGTCACATTGGTGGCTGCTTTCCAAACAATGGATTTTTTGCCCAGTACAGTGCCATCGGGAGCCTCCTCGCGGTAACGTATGGTCATGTAAACATTGAAGTACAGCGCATTGATATCGGAACGCCACTGTACGTCAAAAGTCTGGTCGTTTTGAAAGATCATCAACGGAGGCGTTTGTTTTTGGTCGGGCGCAAAGAACGTGTAGTCCCCCGGCACCGTCGTCGAACCCGTAATGTCCGCTTGCCCATCGGCCCGCTTGACCACCACATTGTATTTTTTGCCCACTTCCAGTATAGGCTGGCCCGGCGTAGGCTTCACTTTGTAGAGCCAGTTGGGTGAGGTAGCGAAGATGCCGCTCTTGCGCGGGTAGCCTTCCTTCGCGCCGTCTACACGGGTCATCTGGAAACGTTTTTTGTCGCTGTCACGCTCCAAAAACACCGTGATCGCACTTTCTGGGTAATAAATCGAATCAGGGATTTTCGCCACTTCGAGCGCACTTTTTTCTGGGTCGAGGAAGGCTTTTTCTACGCGGACGTAGTGTGCTGTGTCGTCGGGCGAAATCAGGGCGTACACCACAGGCACTTCTTTCCAAGGCGCAGTGACTTCAAATTCGTTGGAACAAGCGGCCAAGAACAGGCCAACGACGGGCAGCAAAAGCAGTAATTTTTTCATGGTGCAAAAGTAACAGTTTGCCCGAAAGCGAAAAGCGAGCGGCTCGCCAATCGTAGCAAAGCAAGCAAGATGGTATCTTGTCAACGTTATTTCCGACCTTTGCAGGTCAATTCCGGCACCACAGCCCAGTCCACGCACCACCAAATCTACACATTGCCCAATCACCAACGGGTACAGCCACCATGTCCAATACCACCCTCTGGAATTTCGAATCCAAATCTGATGCTGCCATTGTTTCCCGGGGCCGCTCCTACCACATGCGAGGCCGTGTGCTGAAACTCGCCGAACTGGCCACCGACGAGTGGACCGCCAAAGTGAAAGGCTCATCAAGCACCTACGACGTGAACATCTCCCTTGATGGCGACACCGTGACCTCATACGACTGCGAATGCCCCTACGACTGGGGTGGTATGTGCAAGCATGTAGTGGCTACTTTGCTCAAAATCAGGGATAAACGCCCCAAGCCCATCGTGCAGACCCCTACGCCGCAGCCTGAATCTATCGACGAGAAGTACCAGCGGGCGGCAGAGATTTTGGCCAGGTACCAAAACTCCAGCCCAAAAGTTGCTCCCCTCAACCGGACCGAGATTTTGGCAAAAGCCCGCGCAGCGCGAGCAAAAAATCAAGCAGCAAATACGCCTATTACCCCGGCACCTGCACCATCACCAACGCCCTTCACTGTCCGCGCGCCCAATGCGCTCCTCGCCCTCTACGACACCCTGCCCGAAGGAGACCAACGTGCCGTCAAAATTGCTGCACTGACCTGGGAGCCGTTCAGCAAAACCAAATTCGTAGAGATTTTCAACGATTGCAACTTCAAATACCAGGGCCTCAATCTCGGCGACCGTGCCGCCCCTGATCTGCTCGACCAACTCCATGCCCTCGGCTTCCTGTTGCGCATGGACACCCGCCACCGCATCCAGCCCGATCTTGCCCGCCTGCTCTGTGACCGCGACTTTGCCCGCGACCCTGATTTCAAGAAAATCTTGCTTCCGCTCCGGCGGCGCATGGAGCTTCACCCCTACTGGAATCATGGCGTGGACCTCGTGGAGCGCAACTTCCGGGAGATGCGTCTGGCCCGCTACGAGGGCAATACCGAAAAATTCAAAACCCACTTTTTCGCCGTCGTCCAAAATTCGCGGAACGACCACTGGACACAGCAATCCTTGTTCGATTGGTGGCTGCCCGCCACCTTCGATCTCGCTCGGCTGGAGGCACTTCCCGCTGGAGTGCGCTGGTTTTTGCTCGAACAAAAAATCACCCTCCAAACCTTCGACCTGATTCCCGTCGACGGCTATTTTTACTATTTGCTGGAAAATCTGCCCAAAGCAGAAGAAAAAGACCGCGAAAACCTCGCCCGGTTGGCTGGCCAAATCCTGCTCTTGCAAGGCAACCACACCGGATTAGTGATGCTTTCGAAGCACTTTGGCCTCCTCAACGCCACCATATTTGTTGGCATGAGCAGCCTCGTCAAGGGCGAAACCAAAACATCTACAGAAGCCTTCACTCAAGCCACCAAGACCCTCCGCAGCGAAACCCGCACCCCCAAAAACTTCCTTACCAACCTTGCAGGTGCATTCCAGATCATCACTCAGTTGAAAACCCGAGACGCTGGGCTGTACTCAAAAATAGACGACCACATCACACGGACACTGAAAAACACAACCGCCTACAGCCAAGTGTTTCGCTACTTTCAGGCCGTGCTGCTGTTTTTGAAAAATGAAAAACTACTGGCCCAGGGCATCCTTCAAAGCAGTCCGCCAACCAGCCCGCTGTTCCGTTACTTTTGGTACCTCGCCCAGTTTTGGGTCGATGAATCCGTGATCGACCGCCGGAAACTTAGCGAGTATCAGCAAAAATTGGACGCTGCTGGCTACCGCTGGCTCGCTGCTGAAACCCTCGCCCTGCTTGCCAACATAGAACCCGAAAACCCCGACCACAAAGAAGCCCTCCAAGCCCACTTAGCCGAACTCCACACCGAGCCGCTCGCCTACGCGCTGCCCCGCGTGGAAGATTGGGAAAACGCCCTCAACGTACTGCTCAGCATGGGCGCGACGGTCAAGCCCGCAGCCCGCGAGAGCGACACCCGCATCGTGTGGCTCGTGGATTTTGAGAAAAAACAGGCGCAGGCCAAGGAGCAGAGTTACGGCAAAAACGGCTGGACATCGGGCCGCAACATCGCCGAAGCCCGCCTTCACAGCGGCGAAGTGAAAGGCATGACCGACCACGACCGCCGCATCGTGACCGCTATGGGTTACAGCGACTACTACAACTCCTACAATTTCGAAAAAATGTGGCCCGCCATGGTCGGCCACCCCCTGCTTTTTCTCTACAAATCGCCCGATGTGGCCGTACAATTGGAGGAAGAAAAACCCGTGCTGTTGGCCAAACAAGTCTCCGAGGGTTTCCAACTTCGCTTCTCGCACGACATCACAGGCGAAGGCACCAAGGTGGTGAAAGAATCGCCGACACGATATAAACTCCTGACCGTCAGCGCAGAACAAGCCCGCGTGGCCCGCGCGATGAACGGCCGTGCACTCTTCGTGCCAGAGCGTGGTGCCGACCGCCTCCGCGAAGCCGTGAGCGGCTTGGCCCAGATCGTGACGGTGCAATCCGTGTTCGAGGATGCCAACCTGCCCGCCGTGCCGCCCGACGCTCGCCCCTGCTTGCACCTGCTTCCGGTGGGCGACGGCTTCCACGTCGAGTTGCTCGCCAAGCCCTTCGCCGACACCCCGCCCTACTTCAAACCCGGCGATGGCGAGCCGTCCGTCATTGCCCTCCGCGATGGCGAGCGCGTACGCACTACCCGCGATTTGAAGGCCGAAAAGAAAAATGCTACAGACCTCCGCGAGCAAGTCGCATTCCTCCGTGATACCCAGCCCGAGGGCGGCGTGTGGGAACTCGAAGATGCCGACCAGTGTCTCGAGTTGCTCAGCCAAATCCACCCGCTGGTGCAGGCCGGCAGCATCATACTCGAATGGCCGAAAGGCGAAAAATTCAAGGTGGCGCAGGTGGCTGGTTTCGACCAGTTCAAGATGAGCATCCGCCAAAAAAACGACTGGTTTGAGGTGAACGGTGAGATGTATGTGGATGAAGGCCGGGTGCTGACCATGCAGGAACTGCTGGCCCTCAGCGAGCGCTCGAAGGGCCAGTTCATCGAACTCAGTCCGGGCAAATTTTTGGCCCTCACCAACGAATTTCGCCGCCGTCTGCGCCAGATCAACGGCCTCATGTCGATTCAAAAAAATGGCTCGTTGCAACTGCACCCGCTGGCTGCGCCCGCGTTGGAAGACTTCGCTGGGCTGCTGAAAGATTTCGAGTTCGACCAAAAATTTAAGGAAAACCGCGAGCGGCTGCGCACGGCATTTTCCCTGGAGTTCAAATTGCCCAAAAAATTCAACGCCACGTTGCGGCCCTACCAGTTGGAGGGCTTCGAGTGGCTCAGCCGCTGCGCGGCTGGCGGTGTCGGCGCGTGCCTCGCCGACGACATGGGATTGGGCAAAACCGTACAAGCCCTTGCGCTGCTCACCGCTCGCGCTGCGCTTGGGCCCGCATTAGTGGTCGCGCCCGCCAGCGTGTGCCGCAACTGGTTGGTAGAAACCGCCAAATTTGCCCCCACACTCACACCCATCCTGTTTGGCGAAGGTGACCGCGAAGCGATGATTGACGAGGCAAAGAAGGGCGACATCCTTGTGGTGACTTACGACCTGATGGCCCGTGAGTCTGAGCATTTTACCCAAAAAAAATGGGCGACGGTGATCCTCGACGAGGCGCAGAACATCAAGAACCGGGCGACCCGACGCAGCGAGACGGCCATGCAGTTGCAGTCTGATTTTAAACTGATTATGACCGGCACCCCGCTCGAAAATCACTTGGGAGAACTCTGGAACCTGTTTCAGTTTGCCAACCCGGGCCTGCTCGGCTCGCTCGATTCATTCAACGAGCGCTTCGCCGTACCCATCGAAAAGTACCGCGACGACAACCGCCGCGACCAACTGCGCCGCCTCGTGCAGCCCTTCATACTGCGCCGCCGCAAGGACGAAGTGCTGAAAGAATTGCCCGAAAAAACCGAGATCACCCTCCGCGTAGAACTCTCAATTGAGGAGCGGGCTTTCTACGAAGCCCTGCGCCGAAGCGCGATGGAAAAACTGACTTCCTCTGGCAACGACGTGGGTGCTGGCGAAAAACACTTGCGCATTTTGGCCGAAATCATGCGCCTACGCCGTGCCGCTTGCCACCCCAATTTGGTGGACGCGAATGCGGGTTTTGCAGACAGCAGCAAACTTAGGCTCTTCGGAGAAATCGTGGAGGAGTTGTTGGATAACGGGCACAAGGCTCTGGTGTTCAGTCAGTTCGTGACACATTTGGCACTGTTGGAGGCTTACTTGAAAAAGAAAAAAGTGAAGTACCAGTACCTCGACGGGCAGACCGCGCTGCCCACTCGCCAGAAGCGCATCGAGGCTTTCCAGCGCGGCGAGGGCGACCTTTTCCTCATCAGCCTGAAAGCGGGCGGCGTGGGCCTCAACCTGACGGCGGCTGACTATGTGATCCACATGGACCCCTGGTGGAACCCCGCTGTGGAAGACCAAGCCACCGACCGCGCCCACCGCATCGGGCAGGAAAAACCGGTGACGGTGTACCGCTTAGTGGCGGAGGATACCATCGAAGAAAAAATCCTGAAACTGCACGAACACAAGCGCGACTTGGCCGATAGTCTGCTCAGCGGTGCCGATATGAGCGCAAGGCTCTCGGCAGACGAGTTGTTGAAATTAATTGCGGAGGAGCGGTAGGTTTGAGGTGTCCTGTCCTGAAATAATCTGACCAGAGAGTCGACTTGTTTCAGGACAGGGCAAATTGAACACTAGTGTCGCATCCGGCAGGTGACGTACGAGTAGGCGAGACAGATTTTTTGCGCCATGAGGCATGAGGAGGGCGCAATGCGGGACATTTTAACCGACG
>JAYSUY010000251.1:0-5522 GCA_043718855.1 Saprospiraceae bacterium
TCGTGCCGGTATTGGTGGCCGTGAAAGCCGGGATGTTGCCCGTGCCAGTGGCCGCGAGGCCGATGGAGGCGTTGGTGTTGGTCCAAGCGAATACGGTACCGACGATGGTGCTGGTAAAGTTGATGGCCGCCACGTTGTCGTCGGCGCACACCACCTTGTTGGTCACGGTGTTCACCGTCGGTATCGGGTTCACCGTGATGGTGAACGTGATGGGCGTTCCGGGGCAAGTTTTTCCCCCGTTGGAATACTGTGGCGTGACCGTGATGGTCGCCACGACGGGCGCAGTGCCAGTGTTTTTTGCAGAAAAAGAAGGGATGTTGCCAGAGCCAGTGGCCGCCAGACCGATACTCGTGGTGTTGTTCGCCCAATTGAACACCGTGCCAGGCACGTCGCCTACGAAGGTGACGGTGGTGGTGGCCGCGTTGTTGCAGACCACTTGGTTGGACACCGGATTCACCGAGGGCGTAGGGTTCACGGCGATGGTGAAAGTGGTGGGCGTACCGGTGCAGGTGGTGCCGCCGTTGGCGTAAATCGGGGTGACAGTGACGGTGGCCGTGACCACTGCACCGCTGTTGTTGACCGCCGTGAAGGGCGCGATGTTGCCCGTGCCAGACACCGGCAGGCCGATGCTCGGCGTGTTGTTCGTCCAGTTGTACGTCGTGCCGGTCACCGTTCCGGTAAAATTAACGGCAGTGGTCATCGCGCCGTCGCAGACGGTTTGGCCCGTCACCGCAGCCACAGTAGGCGTAGGGTTCACGGTGATGGTAAATGTGGCGGATGCGCCCGTACACGTCACGCCCGCGTTAGTGTATTTTGGCGTGACGATGATGGTGGCGACCACCGGAGCAGTGCCGGTATTCACGGCGTTGAACGGGGCGATGTTGCCGGAGCCGGAAGCCGCCAGCCCGATGCTCGTGGTGTTGTTGGTCCAGGTAAATGCCGTACCGGTCACTGCCCCGCCGAAGCTGATGGATACGACCGTCGTGCCATTGCACACCACCTGGTTGGTGATGGCGGTCACGTTGGGCGTGGGGTTCACGGTGATGGTGAACATGACGGGCGGGCCTACGGTGGTGACTCCGTTCACCGTGCGCGAGGGCGTGACGGTGATGGTCGCGACGACGGGCGCAGTACCCGTGTTGAGCGCCGTAAACGCCGCGATGTTGCCCGACCCTGTGGCTGCCAAGCCGATGGCCGGGGTGTTGTTCATCCAGTTGAACACCGTGTTGCTCAGGCTGCCCGTGAAGGCAATGGCGGTGGTGGAGCCGGTGTTGCACACCGTTTGGTTGGCTACGGGGTTCACCGTCGGCACCTGCGCGGGGTTCACGGTGATGGTGAAAAACTTGGAAACGCCTTCGCACACCGTGCAAGCGAGTTGCACTTGTGGAGTGACGCTGACGGTGGAAATCAGGGGGAAATTGGTGGGATTTTGGGTCACGAAGGCGGGTACCGTGTTGGTGCCGTTGGAGGCGAGGCCGGTGCCGGTCTCGTCGTTCGTCCAGGGGTAAGTCGCCGCCGGATTGTTTCCGGCAAACGTGACCGCCGTGCTGGTGGCCCCTTCGAGCAGGGTCTGGTTGGGCACCGTAGCAACGGTGGGCGTGGCATCCGTGGCTGGGCCGTAGATGTCGTTGTTGTTGCCCGCCGTGTTCGTATCGTCGTCGGCGATGTTGTTCGTGTAGGTCACGCCGCAAGTGGTCAGCAGCGGGTCGTTGGTGGTTCCGGGGGCTGGTAAGTTGCTGTTGTCGGTTTTTCGAAAGATAAAAATGGCCCCGCCGAGGCCCTTGCCGTTGGTGCCAATGCCCGCGCCCACGCCCCGCGCGGCAGTGTTGTTTTTGAATTGAACGCCGACCAGCGTGAGTTTTCCGCTCGCCACAAAAATGGCCCCGCCCCCGCCCATGCCGCCGCCGCCCGCCTCGCCGTTGCCGTTGCCGCCGCCAAAACCAGCCGTCCCAGCCGCTGTGCCGCCGCCACCCGCGCCGCCGCCAAATCCGCCGCCACCGCCCGTACCCAGCGGGCCTCCGAAGCCGCCGCCGCCGCCAAATCCGCCCTTGCCGCCTATACTGCCGATGCCCGCGATGTTGCCCACGCCGCCGCCGCCGCCAAATCCGCCGAGGCCGCCCGCTGCGCCCGTGTCGCTGCTGCCGCCGCCGCCGCCGAACCCGCCGGGGCCGCCGTTGTCGGCGGTGCCGCCCATGCCGAATATCGCAATGCCGCCGTTGGTACCGGGCGTAATGCCCGAAGCGTCGGTGATGCTACCGCCCGCGCCTGCGCTGCTGCCGCTGCCGATTACACCGCCGCCGCCGCCGCCGCCATTGCCGCCCATACCGCCACCGCCGCCGCTGTTGGTGCCTACGCCGCCCTGAGCCTTGCAGCCCATCAGCGTCACATTGATGAGGCAGAGTTCGATGCTGCTGCCCGTACCCGTGTTTTTGCCTTCATGCATGAAAATGGCCCCACCTGCGCCCATGCCGCCGTTCAGCCCGCCCTGCGCGAGGCCGTTGGCCAGCGTCAGGTTTTGGATGCTGACGGTGCCGTTTTGTATCCAGAAAATGCGGGTGACGTTGCCGCCGCTGATGGTCAGGTCGTCTACGCCTGGGCCTTTGATGGTCATGTGGTTGGTGATGACCATGAAGCGGTTGGCGGCCAACATCGTTATGGTACCCGATTGGCTGCTCGCCTCGATGATGTGCGGATTGGATGGGGTGGCTGTGAGGTCGGCATTGGCGCTGAGTATCGCCTGCCGCAGGGAGCCTGCGCCGCTGTCGTTTTTATTGGTGACCAAAAAAGTGGTGGCTTGCAGGCTGCTGCTGAGCAGGGTGGTGCAAAACAAAAGCAAAGCGGGCAGTGCCTGCCTGCTTAGACGGGTGGTGTAGAGACTTCTCATGTAATGATGTACGGTAAGTGATGACGGGATTAAAAAAAGGGCAACCCGGCCTCCGCTCCCTCTCCGCCGAGGTGGAAGTGGGTGGGGTTGAAAAAGCGAACAAAAGTAGTTTGCTGCCTGCTTATGCTGTTTCTGGGTGGCTGGAAATGGGGTGTTTTTTTGGGGTTTGGGAAAGATTCGGACAAAACGGGGTGCGCTGCCTATCGCAAAGCGTTCAAAACAAAATACCGAAGCAACACAAGTCGCCTCGGTATTCATTTTCAACCGGTTTGCTGGAATCCTTGACACCTCACATCTTCACCCACTTTGCCACCTGTCCTGCTCCCCCCGCAGCCAGCCTGACGAAGTAAAACCCGGCGGGCAGTTTTTCAAAAACGTCCAAGTGGAGGTGGTTTTCGCCCTCAAAAAGGTGGACGCTGACGGCCAACTGCTGGCCGCCCAGCCCGCTTGCCCGCAGCACTAAGTCCATTTCTTTTTGGGAAAAGACGGACAGCACGGCCCCACTGCGCGAGGGGTTGGGCGCGATTTTTATTTCCGAAAAAACAGATTGCGGCTCGGAGGCCGCCACGCTGGGGTCGCTCACCGTGAGGCGCACACGACGCAGGTTTTCCCGAAAAACCGTGACCTGCGGGATGGCGACCAGCCCATCGGCCAGCACCTTCGTCGTGCCGCTTTGCAGGGTGCTGCCGGTGGCCGCGTCTTTCACCGACCAGTCGAGTGTTTTGCCCGGCGCGGGCTTGAACAGTTGTGGCTTGCGGATGGCGAGGCTGGCTTTCAGGGAGTTGTGCGGGCAGTTGTCGTTGGCAAACACAGCATTTGATTCGAGCCAAGTCACTGCCGACCAGCCGCCGGGCAAGTCGGTGATGCCGTCCGAATTCCAGCGATGCCAGCCGCCCCAGGCACCCCAGTTGTCGCCGTCGCCGTTGTTGATGCCTGATACACCCGTTCCAGGGTCGTTGTTTTGAGGGTCGAGGCGGTGGTTGAAAAAAGCGAGGCACGACTGGTCTGCCCGAAAACGGCTTTCGGCAAAAGCCACATTGTCCACTGCTGTCTGCTCGGCAGGAAGGTTACCATTGAACCAATGGTCGTTGTATGCCGGGCCGGTGTCCATGCCGTGCGCCCGCTCACTCCACATACTTTGCACGCCGATGCCGAGCGAGTCGGCTTTTTGGAAGTTTTCGACGACGTATGGGTCCCAGCGCATGGTGCCGTCCTTATCGTTTTTGCTGTGCCAATGGCGGATAAGCGGCAGGTCGCGCACGGGGGCACAATTGTCCAAAAGATTGAAAAGTTGGCGCTGGTGAATTGTTTCGCCTACTCGGTTTTTCAAATTGGTGGGAAAATTGAGCGTCGGCTCTCCAAAGACAGCCACCATGCTCCCGGGTTCAGGCCCGTCGAAACCGTTGTTGAAGATGGTAGCCGAAGCATAGTGTTCCGGGTAACATTTTACCAAAGCCGTCGCCCCAAACGACCCCATGCTGTGGCCGTGCACTTGTATTCGCGCCGGGTCAATATTGAAATGTTTGATAAGCCATGAATCTGTCCACAAATACCGGCGCTGGGTGTAATTGACGATGGTGTCCAGTCCGGTTGGCAGGTTGTCGGATGTGAAAGGGTCATAATTTTTTCGCCAGCCGAAGTGCAGGGACGGCATATCGGGGACGGGCGGTGTCTGGTCGCGCCAGCCGAGGAGGTTGTCGTCGTGGGCCAAAAGGATGCCCTCCACCGGTTTGATGTTGACATCGGCGCGGCTCCCGGCGAGCGATTGCCGTGCCGTGCCGCCGCCGCCGTGCAGCCAGACCGAGAGCGAAAATGGCTGCATCGTGTCCAACCCGACCGGTGCCGAAATGAAGAAAAGGCTGGGCATCCCATTTTTGGCAGCATTGGCCATGACAGGGAAATCTGGCCGGTTTTCCCACTGGTTTTGCCGCCCATCGGCCCACATCATAAAGGCAAAACAGGCAAATCCGGGCGCAAACGGTGAGGGAAACGTGGCTTGCAGATGGCACTCCACTGGGTCGGCCACAGGGTTGTAGGGAAACGGGACGGCTGCCAGCGTGATGTTTTGCCCGGCGGTGACGGTGGTCGCGTTGTCGGCTACGACGGCAAAAAACAACGAGCCTGCCTGGTGCGGCGTGAAGACGAACAAGGCTTCGGTGCTTTTCAGCAGGTACTTGCCCGCGCCCGCCGGGCCAGGGATGCGCGGCGTGGCAGCGGTGTCCAACTGCTCCTTGAGCGCAGCGCAGACGTACTCGAATTTGTGCGGCCGCCCGACGAAGGTGGCGTTGGCTGTGGAGGCGAACGCGGTCGGCTTGGCGTACACGGCGTACCAATCGGGCAGTGGAGCGGAGGTTTCCCACACCACCCACACTTGGCCGTCGGCGTACCAGGCGCGGACGTTGGTTTGGGCGATGAGCGGCGACCCGGCGACCAGCGACCAAGTGGCGAGAACAAGCAAAAGCGTGGAGCGAAAAGTTGATTTCATCATACTGATGGTTAGGCTGTGAACGATTTTTTCGTGGGGCATAGACGGAGAAAAGGCCGCTGGGTTTACTTGCTCGGATGGGTTGGAACACCGAAAAGGCCGATACCGCCGACCGCAACGACCCTGCGGCAACGTTTTCAATATGACTTTCGC
>JAYSUY010000252.1:0-5520 GCA_043718855.1 Saprospiraceae bacterium
GACATTCGACATCCAACTCCCCCTCTGCGAGAAAAATCGACATCTAACTTTGCGCCTCTGCGCCTTTGCGAGAAAATTTGACATCTAACTCGCCGCCTCTGCGCCTTTGCGAGAAAAATCGACATCTAACTTTGCGCCTCTGCGCCTTTGCGAGAAATTCGACATCTAACTCGCCGCCTCTGCGCCTTTGCGAGAAAAATCGACATCTAACTTTGCGCCTCTGCGCCTTTGCGAGAAATTCGACATCTCGACATCTCACTTTCACTCTGCGCCTTTGCGAGAAATCTTGACATCTTACCTTCCTGCTTATGAAGACCGACCTCTTTGACCTCGCCCAAGCCAAACTCATCAAGGCCCGCGTCAGCCTTGCGCTGGATGATTTCGACCAGAAACACCTGACCAAGCAGCAAGCAGAAGGTGCGGTATTCGTCTGCAACCAACTCCTACCAGGGCTGGACGAGTGGGTGCTGCTCGCCCTGCTCGGTGAGCATTTTGAGGAAGTGCGCATCCTGCACCCCTACCCCACACCGCCACATAAGTCGCTGCGCGACAACGTGATACTTCCACAATTTGGAAAATCTGACAACGGCATGTTGTCGCTGTCGTTTGTAAAAAAACTCACCAAAGCCGTTGGCAAGGGCCGCGCGGTGGCCCTCTCGCTCGATTTTTCGGACAATCCGCTCAGCCATTTTGGGCGCAACATCCTGCGGCAAGAAATCCTGAAACAACTCCGCAAAGCAGGGCTGCCTGTGGTACCTGTACACCTGCAAGCCAGCCACCTGCCCGGCGGTCTGCTTCGCAAAGCCATACCCGGGTTACCACACCAGTTCACCACCGAGCCTGCTCAGGTGAGCGTCCGGGTGGGCAGTGCGATAAGTCCCGCCGACATCGCTTCATTCGACAGCACCCGGCTGTGGGGTAAGTTTTTGCAGGCCAAAATCTTCTCGCTCGGCTCCACCTTCGACGTACGCCCCGATATTTTTTCCACCGCAAAAAAGCAGGCCCCGCAGCCGCTGGCGGAGCCAGTACCACAGGAGGTGATGGCTGCCGAAATCACCGCGCTCAAGCCCGAATGCCACATCACGGCTCGCGGCCAATTCGATGTGTACGTCGCCTCGTTTCAAGATTTGCCCAACACGATGTTCGAGATTGCACGGCTGCGCGAACTGACTTTCCGGGCCGCTGGCGAGGGCACGGGCAAGCCTCGCGACATGGATGAGTACGACCTGTACTACCTCCAACTCGTCATCTGGGACCGCGAAGCGCGGCAGGTGGTGGGCGGCTATCGCCTCGGTTTGGGCGATCAAATTTTCAAACGTTTCGGAGTCAATGGATTCTATACCAGCAGTTTATTCAAAATGAAGTCCGGCTTCTACACCGTGCTTCGGGAGGCGGTGGAGTTGGGCCGCTCCTACGTCACCCCCGAATATCAGCGGCACCGGCTGCCGCTTTTTTTGCTCTGGAAAGGCATTCTGCACTTCCTGCTCGCCAACCCGCGCTACCGCTACCTGTACGGCCCGGTGAGCATCAGCAAGGATTACTCCGATGCGTCGAAGGCGCTGATCGTGGAGTTTGTGCGGCGTTTTTTCTACGACCCTGCGCTGGCCAAACTCGTGGAGCCGCGCAAACCATTCCGCCCTAAACTGAAGTCGGTAAACGCCAAACTGATGGCGGAGCAACTGCGCGGCGAGTTCGACGCGCTCGAAAGTTTGGTGGAAACCATCGAGCCTGCTCACTTCAAAGTGCCAGTGCTGTTCCGCCAGTACCTGCGGCAAAACGCCAAGTTTGTGGCCTTCAATGTAGACCCGCTTTTCGCCGACTGCTTGGACGGGTTGATGATTTTGGACATCGCGCAACTGCCCGCCAGTACGATTGAGGCGTTGCAGCAGGAGAAGTGACGACTGTCTTGTCCTGAAATAGGTTTACAGTAAAAAACAGTTTAAGGGCATGTCATTTAAAACAAAAAGAGTTAAATGTTACAAAGAAGGCTTCAAGCAAGAAGTGGTCAGTCAGGTGATGGGTGGTCTGCTGAGCAAGTCAGCGGCTGCCTCCAAGTACGGAGTGAGTTGGATGAGCGTTGATCGGTGGTGCCGCTCCTACGGGGTGAGCGGGGTAGAATATGTTGGCTTACCTCCACAAACAGCCAAGACCCCTCCGAGGCCCGAGGAGCCACAAATTCTTTTACTAAAAATCATCAGGGACAAGGCCCTGAAATTTGCTTGAAACCGTCTGTCAATGAACTTCATCTTCCTACTCAAATCTCTGTCAACCAAATTCAGGACTAACACGTTTTGTTTTGTAAACCGCGTTTAGGACTAAATCCATTTTCTTCACCAAGTGTAAACTTTTTTCAGGACGTGACACACAAATCACCACATCACCAAAGTCCCCAATCCCCGCCTCCCATGACTTACTTTGAGTTTTACGAAATACCCGTTTCCTTCCGTGTGGACGAAGCCGCGCTGCGCCGCACGTTTTTGCAAAACAGCCGCCGTTTCCACCCCGACTTCCACACGCTGGCCGATGAGGCCCAGCAAGCCGAGATGCTCGAACTTTCAACCCTCAACAACGAAGCCTTCAAAACCCTCTCCGACCTCGACCGTCGCACACGCTATGTGCTGGAACTGAAGGGCCTACTGGGCGACGAACACAAGCAGCCCGCCCTTCCGCAGGATTTTTTGATGGAGATGATGGACATCAACGAGAACCTGATGGAACTCGAATTTGAGCCTGACCCAGAGCGATACGCGCAAACCCTGACTGCTGTGAAAGCGCTGGAAGCCAATCTGTTGATTGATGTGCAGCCCATCTTGGAAGACTACACTGGCCCCGACAGCAGCGACTCCGACCTCCTCGCTGTGCGCGATTATTTTTTGAAAAAACGCTACTTGTTGCGCATTTTGGAAAACCTCAGTAAGTTTGCACCCCATTAGCGGGAATGGCGGAATGGTAGACGCGCTGGTCTCAAACACCAGTAACTTCACGGTTGTGCGAGTTCGAGTCTCGCTTCCCGCACTGAGTTTTTCGACAAGGCCAAGTTGCACCCGCAACTTGGCTTTTTTGTTTCCTCACGTCTCACTCCTTACCCCTCGCTCATGCGCCGTACCCTCCTTTCCGCCCAGCAATACGCCGAAGGCATCCGCGCCAGCGACCGCGTGGTGCTGGGGCAAGCCATCACGCTGGTGGAGAGTGCACGGGCGGAGCATCAGGTACTGGCACGCGAAGTAGTTGCTCTGCTGCTCGCCGAGACCCCCTATGTGGCAGAACCGAGCATCCGAATCGGCATCACCGGCGCGCCCGGCGTGGGCAAAAGCACCTTCATCGAAGCACTGGGGATGCACTTGGTCGGGCAAGGCAAGCGGGTGGCCGTGCTGGCCGTCGATCCCAGCAGCAGCCTCAGCGGGGGCAGCATACTGGGCGACAAAACCCGGATGGAGCAATTGTCTGTCAACGAGTTAGCCTTCATACGCCCGTCTCCGTCGGGCGACTCGCTGGGCGGCGTGGCCCGCAAAACCCGCGAAACCATCCTACTCGTAGAAGCCGCCGGATACGACACGGTGCTGGTGGAAACCGTCGGTGTCGGCCAATCTGAAATCGCGGTACACAGCATGACCGACCTGTTCGTGCTGCTGCTGCTGCCCGGCGCGGGCGATGAGTTACAGGGCATCAAGCGCGGCATCGTAGAGATGGCTGACCTGCTGGCGGTGAACAAGTCCGATGGCGAGCGCCAAAAACTCGCCAACCAAGCCCGGGCGCACTACCTCAACGCCACGCACCTACTGCCGCTCAAGCCCAGCGGCTGGTCGCCCCAAGTGCTGGCTTGCAGTGCCACCGAGGGCCGGGGCATTCCTGAAATGTGGGAAGCCGTGATGGCGTACCGGGCGCATACACTGGGCAGCGGCTTTTTTCAGAAAAACCGCCAGCAACAAGCGGGGTACTGGCTGCAAGAATCGCTGCAAGCCGGGCTGCACCACCTTTTTTACAGCCACCCTGCCGTGCGGGAGCGGCTGGCTGCTCTGGAGCCGGAGGTGCTGGCTGGCCGGATGTCGCCTTTTTCGGCAGCAGAAAGTGTGGTGGCAGAATTCAACGCTCATCGTTCATCGTTCATCAATCCCCCGCCATCGCCTGCCCCGCCAGCCAGCCACCCGTCCAGGCCGCTTGAAAATTGAATCCGCCAGTGATGGCATCCACGTCCAGCACTTCGCCGACCAGAAACAAGCCAGGGTGCAGGCGGCTCTCGAAGGTTTTGAAGTTCAGTTCTTTCAAGTTTACGCCGCCCGCCGTCACAAATTCCTCCTTAAACGTGCTTTTTCCAGTAACTTGAAAAGTGGCTGCGCTCAACTGCGCGGCCAGCGCCAGCGCCGTTTTTTTGTCCAAATCGGCCCAGCGCAGGGCATCCGGGATGGCGGCTGCCTCCACGAGCCGCTGCCACAGGCGGAGCGGGAGGCTAAACTGCGGGTGAGCGGCCACCGTTTTTTTGCCTTGTGCAATTTTGATTTCAGCAAGGCTGGCGGCGATATCGTCGGGCTTTGTTTTTCCTAAAAAATTGATTTCCAACGGAAAGCGGTACGCGGCATGGTGCAAATCTCGTGCGCCCCAAGCCGAAAGGCGCAGGATGGCAGGGCCGCTCAGCCCCCAGTGCGTCACCAGCAGCGGGCCGGAGGCCGCGAGCGAGGTGCCGGGTATGCGCAGTGCGGCTTCGGGTACCGAGAGGCCCGACAGTTCGCGCAGGCGGGTATCTTTTATGTTGAAGGTGAACAGCGATGGCACTGGCTCCACGATGCTGTGGCCCAGTGTGCGGAGCGATTCCCAGATGGCCGGGTTGCTGCCCGTAGCCACCAGCACCCGGTCGAAACGGAGCGGGGCCGGGTCGTGGCCAAGTCGGATTTGCCAGCATTCCGCGAGGGGTTCGATGCGCTCCACGCGTGTGCTGGTGCGCACTTGTACCCCAGCCAGCCGCGCCGAGTGGGTCAGGCAATCCACGATGGTACCGGAGTCGTCGGTGGTGGGGAACATCCGCCCATCGGATTCGGTCTTGAGGCGTACGCCGCGCTGCTCAAACCAATCCACCGTGTCGGCTGGGCCAAACTGCACGAACGGCCCGAGCAGTTCGCGGCTGCCACGCGGGTAGTTTTTCACCAACTCGCGGGCCTCGAAGCAGGCGTGGGTCACATTGCAGCGGCCTCCGCCGCTCACCCGCACTTTTTCCAGTACGGCTTTGCCACGTTCAAAAATGGTGACTTTGCACCGCGGATTGGCCTCCGCGCAAGCGATGGCGGCAAAAAAACCGGCGGCTCCACCACCGACTACCGCGATGTGTACCTCGTCATTCTCGTCATTCGTCATAGTCGTCATTTTTACCCACCGAAGTCTCGCCTTAGGCGAGAGTCAAGGCGGGCCGTCATTCATCGTTTGTAGTAAAAACTTAGCCGCCCTTAGACTTGTCATGTCGCAAAGAAGTGGAGACATCTACACAACCCAAGTTTCCCGGCATCTCTTGGCCGAGGTTTCCGAACGGTG
>JAYSUY010000253.1:0-5518 GCA_043718855.1 Saprospiraceae bacterium
TGGAACGCCTACGGGTGACGGCACGACCACCATCACCGGCCTCGCCGCAGGTACCTACACGGTGACGGTGACTGATGCCAACGGCTGCATGACCACCACGATGACGACAGTCGGTCAGCCGGTCGCTGCCCTCACCGCCACCGCCAGTTCCACCCCCGTATCCTGCAACGGCGGGAGCAACGGCACTGCCTCGGTGGTCGCCGCTGGCGGAACACCCGGCTACACCTACAACTGGGTTGGAACCCCCACGGGTGACGGCACGACCACCATCACCGGCCTCGCCGCAGGTACCTACACGGTGACCGTGACCGATGCCAACGGCTGCATGACCACGACGATGACGACCGTGACCCAGCCTGATCCACTGGTCGTTACTTGCCCGCCCAATGCTACCCGATGTGCAGGAGACGCATCGTTCGCATTGACGGGAGGTAACCCTACTGGTGGTACTTACAGTGGTACGGGGGTGACCGCTGGGATATTTGACCCTTCTGCCGCGGGCATAGGTGTACACATAATCACATACACATACACCAATGGGAACGGGTGTACAGACGAATGCGATTTCACGATAGAGGTACTGGGCGATTGCTGCACAGGCCCCATTGCAGTATGTAAGCCTGCAACGGTGATTTTAGTCGGCAGCACTGTGACCCTCATAGCAGCCGATGTGGACAACGGCAGTACGGCAGATTGTGGACTGGCTTGTCTTAGCGTGTTGCCCGGTCAGTTTGATTGCAGCGATGTTGGCACCCCACAGACGGTTATGCTGAAGGTGTTGGATATCAACGGCGACATGGATGTTTGTCAGGCTACTGTGACGGTGCTGGATCCAACCCTGCCGATGATCGCCTGCCCTGCCAATATCATTCGAAGCACAGACCCAGGCCAGTGCAGTGCGGTAGTTTCGTATGCAAATCCTGTATTTTCTGACAATTGCAGCGCGACATTGACGCTGGTCAGCGGGTTGCCAAGCGGCTCGATTTTTTCCAAAGGTGTAAACATCGTCAACTGGAAAACGACCGATGCATCGGGCAACATGGCAGTGTGCGGATCTACCGTCACGGTGAATGACACGCAGGCTCCGACGATCACTTGTCCACCCAACATCGTCAAAAACACCGACCCGGGCCGTTGCGATGCGGTGGTGACGTATGCTGCTCCAACGGTTTCAGACAACTGCACAGGGGCCACTTCAGCGGTGGTGCCACCCAGCCTTCCCAGCGGTTCTGTTTTCCCGAAGGGGCCTAACGCGGTAACTTGGGAAGCCACCGATGGTGCTGGCTTGAAGAAGCGTTGCACTTTTACAGTAACCGTGAACGACAACCAGCCGCCTACGATCACCTGTCCGAGCAATCAGGCTAAAAATACCGACCTGAATATGTGTTCAGCCGTAGTGGCTTATGTTCCGCCAGCGACTACAGACAACTGTTCAGGTGTGAACAGGACACTCACAAGCGGATTAGCCAGTGGCTCGGCCTTCCCGAAGGGCATCACGACAGTGATCTGGAAAGCGACTGACGGATCGGGATTAACAAAGACCTGCTCGTTTAGGGTCACGGTGACGGACGCTCAAGCACCAGCGATCACTTGCCCATCGCCAGTAGTGAAGAACACAGACAATAACCTGTGTAGCGCAGTCACCTCGTACACAACCCCCACATTTACAGACAACTGTGCTGGCGGATCGGTAGTGCAGACAAGCGGGTTGGCGAGCGGCTCTGCTTTCCCTAAAGGTACAAATGTGGTCGTGTGGAAAGCGACCGACGCAGTGGGCAACACCAAAACCTGCTCTTTTTCGATCACGGTGAACGATATGCAACTGCCCACCATCACCTGCCCAGCGAATATTGTCAAGTCCACCGATCCAGGTGTATGCTGCGCTGCGGTGTCGTATGCAGCCCCGACTGGTACGGACAACTGCCCAAGCGTAACGGTTGGAATATTCAGCGGTTTGGCCAGTTACTCGGTGTTCCCATTGGGTACCAGCGAGGTGGTGTGGAAGGCGACCGACATGAGCGACAATACCAAAACCTGCGCTTTCACAGTCACGGTGAACGACACCCAGCCGCCGATGATCATGTGCCCAGGCAATACAACGGTGAACGGTGGAGGCACTCCTTGCGCCTACCTGTTCGCGAGCCTACCCGGTGCCACATACATGGAAAATTGCTCGGGTACGGTGTTGACACACAATGCGCCTGTTAACCTGCCTTCGGGTACAACCACAGTCACTTGGACGGCTACTGATCTGGCCAACAACGTGAGCCAGTGCGCTTATCAAGTGACGGTACAGTGTGGGACAAGCCCTTCGGGCGGCTCAGCACTTGAGGCCCGCAATGCAGTGCTTGCAACGCCCGATGCACAGGGCAGTCTGCGCATTGATTTGAAACTTGCACCCAACCCAGCGACGACCACCGTAACGGCTACGCTGTCGGGTGTGGGCGAGCAGGGTGGTGAGTTGCTCCTGTTCGACCCTCTGGGCCGAATGGTGCTTCAGCAAAAAGTCGCAGGAGGCCAGCAAACGATTTCGATTGATCTAAATACGCTGGGCATCTCCTCGGGCCTGTATCAAATCAGCCTTCGGGCGGAAAGCGGTGTAGCGACCAAAGGTTTGGTCATAGATCGACTTTAAAAAAGGGGCGTTGCCGGAAATGCACGGCACTTAACCAGTTCTTTAAAGCAGGTGGTCGGAATGCTCCGATCACCTGCTTTTTTTATGATTGAGCGATTCAAAGCGAAAGTTCTGAGGGCGTGTGGCACACCTTCAAGGTGTGCCACACGTTTATCCACCCACCGCCATTCACAAAAACTCATCACCATGCGACACCTCTTACTTCTCTTTTTCCTACAAAACGCCCACCTCTTTGCCCAGCCGCTCTCGTCGGTCAACCCCTACTACGTCGGTCACAGCCTCATCAATTTGAACGTGCCGGCCATGGTCAATAGCCTCGCCGACGACGCGGGCAAAACCAGCGATTACGCCTACCAAATCGGCAACGGTGCCAACCTCTGGTGGCAGTGGGACACCCTGCTGGGCAACGAGCAAGGTACGCCGTGGCAAAATGCCCTGCCGACTGGTAATTTCAGCGCGATGGTCATCACCGAAGCCGTGCCGCTGCTGGGACATTTGCGGTGGAGCAAAACCTACGATTATGCCGACAGTTTCCTGATGACAGCCAGAGCATACCGCCCCGGCATTCGCTTTTTCGTGTATGAAACTTGGCACTGCACCGCCACTGGCACCCCCGCTGGCTGCGATTGGGACAACGACGACAACCTGCTCTGGCGACCACGTCTGGCCGCCGATTTCCCGCTCTGGACGGGCATCATGGACAGCCTGAAAAAACGCCACCCATCGGCGGCGGTCTGGATGATTCCAGCGGGGCAAGCCTTCGGGATGCTGACCGACAGCATCGTAGCGGGCAAGGTGCCGGGCGTTCCCGATTTCAAAAACCTTTTTTCCGACAACATCCACCTGACCGATGCGGGCAATTATTTCGTGGCTTGCGTGATGTACGCCTGCCTTTTTCGGGAAAGCCCGGAGGGCCGCACCAACCAGACTTTTTCAGAGTGGGGCAACCCGTTCAGCCCGCCATCGCCTGCGCTGGCCCTAAAAATGCAGCAAATTGCTTGGAAAACGGTCAGCCAGTTGGCCGCCCGGACGGGCATCAACCAATCCTCAAAAACGAGGGAGCCTGACCCGTTTGCCGAAATCCGGCTGTTCCCAAATCCCGTCAAGCCCGGTGGCGAGGTGCGGGTTATTTCCCAAAAACAGGTTTTGGGCCTTGAAGTGTTGGACAGCCAGGGGAGTATTTTGCTTAAAAACCCTGCTGCGAACGGGCTGGCCCCTGCCTTCGCTCTGCCTTGCGCAGGTCTGTATTTTGTAAAAATTGACCTGGGGAACGGGCAGTCAGCAGTGAGGAAGTTGGTGGTGAAGTGAGGTTTCCTTGGTAGTGGCGCGAACTACAAGTGGCGTCCAAGTAGGCGGCCACATTTTCCGCTCTATTTCGTTCTTCGTCGGTTAAAATGTCCCGCATTTCGCCCTCCTCATGCCTCATGGAGCAAAAAATCTGACTCGCCTACTTGTACGTCACTTGTAGTTCGCGCCACTAACGCAAGGTTCCATCTCGTGCGTTTTATCCTTCGGGCCTTGCCCGATTTTTGCGTATCGAGTAAAAATTCGGCCCACATACCATCTACTTTTGTGCGAAATGACAACACACAACGCACAAAACATGGAACAACTAACCCACACCTTGCCGCCCCTGCACCACCGCGAAGTGGTCGCGCTCGCACACTTCGGCCTTGAACTGCCGACCGAAAAATTAGATACCATCCTTGCGTTGCCCAGAGCAACTATCATCGAAGACCTCGAAGCCTTAGTCCGTCATGGGCTGGATTTGATGATGCAAGATGCCATTGATGAGGACGAAAACTACTTCGTTTTCCACAGCCTGATGCTGCTCGGACACCTGCAATCCGAGCAGAGCCTGCCCCTAGTGTTCGAGGTTTTTCGCTTGCCGGAGGATGATCTTGATTTCTTGTTCGGCGATATGTTTTTGGAGGACGTGTGGCAAGTGCCCCTGCTGTGCGGGCTGAACCAACTGGGCCAACTCGCCGATTTTATCCAAGACGACACCATTGAGTGGGAGTTTGCTCGCATCAACATGGAAGAAGCCTTGACACAGGTGGCGTTCCACTTCCCGGAGCGAAAGGAGGAGGTGCTGGGCCACATCGCCCGATTGCTGCACCATTTCAACGATTTGGAGGAGTTTGACCCCGAATCGGAGGTTGCCGATGTGGTGGCTTCGCTGACTGATGCCGCAGCCAATTTGGATGCCCGCGACTTGCTGCCGGTCATCGAATCGCTTTTTGAAAAAGACCGGGTGGACCTCATGTCGCGGGGCGACTGGGAAGAATTTCAGCAAGAATGGGGAGATCTTTATGGTGCCAAAAGAAGCCTTTACCCCGACGTGCGCGATTGGTACCAAACGGAGGGGGCCAAGTGGCTGGACATGGTCAGAAAGAACGAGTTAGAGGAGATTCGCCGTGAAGAGGAGAGGGGCCGACGACAACTGGCTACCCAGAAGGCAAAACAGCACATTTCCACCCAAGCCGAAAAAATCGGGCGAAACGATCCCTGCTTTTGCGGAAGCGGGAAGAAGTATAAGAAGTGCCATGGGGCATGAGGCGGCTGGGAACGGGTGATGCAATACATTGGCTTTCAAAACCCAGTAGTGGCAAATAGCAGCGATTCTCGGTTTGCAGGAACGAGTCGGTTTTTGAGGTGTCATCTGAGAGGAACGAGCAGGTGACATCTCAAAAACCAGCCTAGATGTCACCTTTTTCGTGCCTCAAAAGATGACACCTCTTGCAAACCGAGAATTGCTGGGCAAATAGTAGTTGCTTTCAAGTATATTGGACTTTGGACGGTCGGGCGGGACATTTTCAACCCACGAATAAAATCCAATGGTGTTTAGTTAAGCGGCAGAGCCGCAGGATATTTGTAGAAATT
>JAYSUY010000254.1:0-5514 GCA_043718855.1 Saprospiraceae bacterium
TCTTTTCGGAAAAAACGAGCGGCACGAGCGACCCCTCCGCCACCCAGGTTTTTGCCCCGCAGCCCAACCCGACCAGCAAAGGTTTCAGCATCCCCGTGCGCCTCGGCGAGGCAGCTGACGTGCAGGTGCAGGTGTCGGATTTTACCGGAAAAACGCTGTACCAGAGCGAGTTGCCCTGCGCAGCGGGGGCGCACCTGCTGGCCGTGCCAGCCACCGCGCTGCCTCAAGCGGGCGTGTATGTGTGGCGGGTGCAAGTGGGCACTGAGGCGAAAAGCGGGAAGGTGGTGCGGTTGTAGGGGCAAGGGGCAAAAGGCAAAAAACCAAAAGGCAAAATGTAAACCTGCAAACCGAGACAGCGTACGATGTCGTAGGGGAGCGCAGCGATTCCCGCTTTGGAAGAGGTGACATCTTTCGAGGCACGAGAAAGGTGTCACCTCGGCGCGTTTTTGAGATGTCACCCGCTCGTCCCTCGCGGATGACACCTCAAAAACGCGCCAGTTTTACCAAAGCGGGAGTTGCTGTGGGGAGTACACCAATCTTTTTTAAAAATTCAAAATCAACGTTTTATGAAAAATTTCTTTCTTGCTGCCGCCCTGCTGTGCGCGGCGGCACTGGGGCTGAACGCCCAAAACTGCGCCCCTGTGGTGGACTGCAACCCCAACCCATTTGGCTATTGCGACGAGACGCCCAATGACTACGATCTCTGGAACGAAACGTACTGGCTCGACCCGCTCCACCTGACCCAGAACCTGAGCGATGGCCCCTTCGAGCACACCATCGTGGCGACTGACACCTGCGCTGCGGGGCTGACGATCCGCTACTTGCTCTTCCTCGACTTGGACAACAACGGGACGCGGGAGACGGTGGTGAAGAGTTGGGAGCCGCCAGCCGACGGCACCGTCAATTTCGACAACGCGGCCAATCCGAACTACGAGGGCGGCGAAGCCCGCAGTTTCGATGAGCGGCCTGTGCCAGCCAACCAAAAACTCAGGTTCGCACTGGAGCAAAGCACCAGCGGCAACGCGACGACGGCCACCATCAAGTGGAACAATGCTGCTGCGCCCAACATCTTTGTGCGGGTGCATCTGCCGCTCGGCAACCACCAGATCAAGTGGTTAGTGGCTAACCCGAACGTGGAAAAAGTGTGCGAGCAGACCATCAACATGGTGGATTGCAAGAAACCCGTAGTGGTGTGCATCAGCGGGCTTTCGGTGAACCTGATGCCGACCCAGCAGGTCACGCTGTGGGCCAGCGACTTTTTGCAGTACACCGAAGACAACATCACGCTTACGCCGCAACTGAACATCGCGGTACGCAAATCGGGCGCAGCCGATGGGCAGGGCAACACGACGGGTTTCCCACGCAACACCGATGGCTCGCCGCAAGCGAGTGTGACCTTCGACTGCACGGAATTGGGGACGCAACAAGTGGAACTGTGGACAATTGACCTCTCGGACAACGCTGACCTCTGCCAAACGTATGTGATCGTGCAGGACAACCTTGACAATTGCACAGGCAATCCCTTCCCGCAGGTAGAAGCCTGCTTGGAACTTGAAAATGGGCAGCCGGGAGTGGAAGACACTAAGTTCACGGTGATCATCCAGACGCCTGGCCAGCAGCCCGTAGTGATGGAAGAAACCACGCGCTGCTTCAGCACCGAAAATCTGCAAATCCCGTTGGGCAGCAGCTACACCATCACGCCGACCAACAACACCAACCCGCTCAACGGGGTAAGTACCTACGACATGGTGCTGGTCATGCGGCACATGCTGGGCTTAGCGCCGCTCAGCACGCCATACAAGTTGATCGCCGCCGACGTGGACAAGAGCAACAGCATCACCGTCCACGATTTGGTGCAGCTCTACCGCACGATTCTGGGCATCTATACCGAGTTCCCCCAGAACGACTCGTGGCGTTTTGTGGCCGCCGACTACAATTTCCCCGACCCGGATTCGCCCTGGTCTCCGGCCTTCCCAGAGGAGATCGTGGTACCCAACATAACCGACACGCTGCCCGTGCGCCACGACTTCATCGCTGTAAAAATCGGCGATTTGAACGGCAGTGCGATAGGCAACCCGCTGACGGCCAACCCAGAAGACCGCTCCGTGATGACGCTCACGCTGCCCGACCTGACCCTGGCTGCGGGCGATGTGGTGGATTTGCCGCTGCGTTTCAGCGAAGCCGGCGAGTGGTTCGGCTTTCAGGCCAGCCTGCGCTTTGACCCTGCTCTGCTTGAGATACAGCAGGTGTTGCCGGGCGATCTGCCCAACATGAACGCTTCCTACATCGCGCAGCCAGAGCCGGGCCTCGTCCGCGCATTGTGGTTTGATGCGCAGCCCGCTGCTGTGCTGCCCGATCAGTCCTTAGTCAGCGTTCGCGTCCGTGCGCTGGCCCCCGTCGTGCTGCGCAACGCGACGACGCTCGTCAACGACCGCTACGATGCCGAAGCCTACAACGCAGTGCTCGAGAGGCGCTCCTTGCAGTTGGTTTTCTCAGAAAAAACGAGCAGCACGAGCGACCTCTCTGCCACGCAGGTTTTTGCTCCACAGCCCAACCCGACTGCTGGTGGGTTCAGCATCCCCGTCCACCTCAGCGATGCGGCTGACATACAGGTGCGGGTATCCGATTTAACTGGAAAGGTGCTGTACCAGAGTGAATTGCCCTGTTCGGCGGGTTCGCACCTGCTGGCGGTGCCAGCGGCCGTGCTCCCGCAAGTGGGCGTGTATACATGGCGCTTACAGGTGGGCAATGAGGTAAAGAGCGGAAAAGTAGTGCGGCTGTAAGGCGAAAAGAGAACCGAAAAATGTAAAAGTAGTGATGCCCTACTCCGGCGTAGACATAGTTTTTCCAGATAAAGTGGCTCACTAAAATTAGTTTGGCTCATGATCCGAAACCGCTGAAACTCACCGGATGACTCGCAGTCGCCCAGTGAGTTTCAGCGGTTTCGGATCATGAGCCATTAGTATAGGTTATCTACTGGGGGTGCAGAGGCGAAAGTATTCAGAATCAAAATTTTGCGCCTCTGCACCTTTGGGAGACATTTGTGCCGGGGTACTTGCCATTTTGAATTTCCCTTTTTTGCTGCGAATAGATACCCGCCTTTTGCTTTTACAGTTTTACATTTTGTTGCCATGAATCGACATCACGACTTTTACATTTTGCGGTTTTTAATCTCCTCTTTTCGGCCTTTCCCCTTTTGCAGTTTCTTTTTTTTCGCCCTCCTCCTCGCCGTCCAACTGCGTGGGCAGCAGCCCCTCTCGCCGCTGCCCGTAGCACCCATTCCCACCGCTCGCCAACTCGCTTGGCACCAGATGAAATACTACGCCTTCGTGCATTTTGGCCCCAACACTTTCACCAATTTGGAGTGGGGACACGGCACCGAAGCCGAAGACCTGTTCAACCCCACCGAACTCGACTGCCGCCAGTGGGCGCGCACGGCCCGCGACGCGGGCATGGAGGCCATCGTTCTTACCGTGAAGCACCACGATGGGTTTTGCCTCTGGCCCTCACCGCACTCCTCCCACACCGTGAAGCAAAGCCGCTGGAAAAACGGCCAGGGCGACGTGCTGCGCGAACTCTCTGACGCTTGCCGCGAGTACGGCCTCAAACTGGGCATCTACATGTCGCTCTGGGACCGCAACAACCCCGCCTACGGTACTCCGGCGTACAACGAAATTTTTAAAAAACAACTCACGGAGGTGCTCACCAACTACGGCGAGGTCTTCGAGGTGTGGTTCGACGGTGCCTGCGGCGAAGGCCCCAACGGCAAGCGGCAGGAGTACGATTTTCACGGGTTCTGGCAGTTGGTGCGCCAGTTGCAGCCCAACGCCGTGATTTTCAGCGACGCTGGTCCCGACATCCGCTGGGTGGGCAACGAGCAGGGCTATGCCGCCGAAACGAACTGGTGCAGCATCAACTCCTACGGCTGGATGCCCGGCGTGCCCGATGTGAATGACCAACTCCAAAAGGGCGATGAGGGCGGGCAGCACTGGATACCCACCGAGGTAAACACCTCCATCCGGCCCGGCTGGTTTTACCACGCGGAGGAGGATGGCAAGGTGAAATCGGTGGCGCAACTCATCGAAAACTACTACGCCTCGGTGGGCAGCAACGGCAACTTCCTGCTCAACCTGCCCGTAGATCGGCGCGGCCTCGTTCACGAAAACGACGTGCAGGCACTCATGGGCCTGAAAAAATATGTAGACACCGCCTTCCGCACCAACCTGCTGGCTGATGCCAAAGAAGCGATGGCCACCAACACACGGGGCAAAAACACCATTTTTTCGGCTAAAAACGCTACTGATGGCAAGCCCGACACCTACTGGGCCACCGACGACGCGGTGAAAACGGCCTCGCTCGAAATCGCCCTCCAGCAGCCCACCGAACTGAACGCCGTGCTGTTACAGGAGTACATCGCGCTGGGTCAGCGGGTGAAAAAATTCAGCATCGAAGTCGAAGTTGGGGGCAAGTGGCAGCGCGTGGCCAGCGGTACCACCATCGGAAATCGGCGCATCGTGCGCTTCCCAGCGGTGCAAGCCACAAAAATCAGGGTGAACATCGAGGACAGCCGGGCGTGTGTGGTGCTGTGCAATATTGAGGCGTATTGAATGTCCAATGTCCTTATCTTTCAGGCAAATACTTTTCTTATGAGCCACACTGCCCTCGTCACCTGCATCGCTGTTTTATGCTCCATCTCGTCGTACGCGGCCACACGTTACGTCACGCCAGCGGGTGCAGGTGCTATGGATGGCACGAGTTGGGCCAACGCCTTCCCCGGCGCATCGTTGCAAACAGCCATCACCGCCTCTGCATCTGGCGATCAGGTTTGGGTGGCCGCTGGCACCTACGTCACCACCACGACCACTACGCGAACCATCTATTTCAGTTTGAAAACCGGCGTGGCCGTCTATGGGGGTTTTGTCGGCAACGAAACGGTGCTGTCAGATCGGGCCTTGCTATGCGGGCCTACCTCCATTTTAAGCGCTGAAATAGGAAATGCGGGGATTGCTGACAACAGCTACCACGTCATCAGCAACACCGGCGTGGGCAACTCCGCTGTTTTGGACGGGTTTGTTGTGCAGGACGGCAACGCGAATTTTGACCTGACGGGGGCGGACACCAGGAGCCTGGGCGGGGGTATGCTAAATGCGGGCAACAACAGCGGAACGGCCAGCCCAACGGTGCGTAACTGCCTGTTTACCAACAACACCGCTCTTTTTGGCGGCGGAATGTTCAATCACGGGCAAAACTCCGGCAACGCAAACCCCATCGTCTCAAACTGTATTTTTTACGCCAACAATGCCACGAGCGGCGGCGGCGGGATGGACAATTTTGGCTACAACGGAAATGCCAGCCCGGTGCTCACCAACTGCATTTTTGCCAACAACACCGCGACGAGCCGGGCAGGTGGGATGTACTGCTGGGGCGGCGGCAACGGCAATGCCAACCCCAGCATTTTGAACTGCTCTTTTGTCGGCAACTCGGCCATTGACGGTGGCGGACTGGTGGCCGACA
>JAYSUY010000255.1:0-2032 GCA_043718855.1 Saprospiraceae bacterium
CACCGCTTTTGTTGCCCGAAGCAGTGCCGTTGCTCCACGTCACGTCGTATGGCGGGGCTTGTCCACTCGTCACATCCAGTTTTATTTTTCCAGAAAAATCGCCCCCACAGGATTTTGTGAGGGCAAAAGCGGCGATTTCGAGCGCGGCGGGTTGCACGATGGTTGCGCTAGCGGTGGCGGTGCAGCCCAGTGCTTCGGTCACGGTGACGGTGTAGGTGTCAGGCGCAAGGCTGCTTTGGTCTTCGGTGATCGGCCCATTCGACCACTGGTAGGTATAGCCGCCGCTGCCATTGGTCACGGTGAGGTCAAGGCTGCCCGTTGCGCCCGCGAGGCAGGTGGCGGCAGGGTCAGTTTTGGCTAAACTTAGTTTCATGCCCAACGTAGTGGTGAGTACAGTAGTGCAGCCCTTCTGATCGGTGAGGGTGATCGTGTAGGTGCCGATGGGCAGGTTGCTCTGGCTGAGGTCGGGAGAGCCATTGGACCACACATAGTTGTAGCCGGGGAGTGGGCCGATGGTGATGGCTCCGGTGTTGCTGCCACAAGATACGTCGGTGATGACGGGGTTAATGACTAAGATGCCGGGCTGCTGGACTATAATGCTGGTGGTGGCTGTACACCCACCGCCAGCGGTCACGGTGACGGTGTAGGTGCCTGCTGCGAGGGCTGATCGATCTTGCAAAGTGTATGCGTCGTTCCAGAGATAGGTATAGTTTCCGTTCCCGCCAGTCCAAGTCAGGTCAATAGCGCCGTCATCTCCGCCGTTGCAGGTCACACTTTTGACGACTGGGGCGGTGGCCAGCACGAGGGCCGTCGGTTGGGTGATGGTGGTCGAATTGGTTCTGGTACAGCCGTTTGCATCGGTGATGGTGACCGTGTAGGTACCAGCGGTGAGATTGGTCAAGTCTTCCGGGTCATTGCTGCCTGGCAAATGACTCCAGTTGTAGGTGTAGGTACCCGTGCCGCCCGATACGTTGAGGTCAAGGGTGCCATTGGTGCCGCCAAAACAGGAGACGTTGGTGACACCTTTTGAAGTGATGATGGATGGCGGTTGCGTTACCGTCGCATTGGTGGTAGCGGTGCAGTTGTTTGCGTCGGTGACGGTGACAGTGTAGGTATCAGCGGTGATGCCAGTGCGGTCTTGAGTGGTGATGCCACTGCCCCAATTGTAGGTGTAGGCGGGCGTTCCGCCCGTCGCCGTCAGGTCAATGGCCCCATTGCTGCTGCCGAAGCAGCTGGCAGGGGTGACTGTTCGGGTGAGCAGTAGCACCGTCGGCTGGGTCACCAGCGCAGTGGCGGCAGCCGTGCAGCCTGTGTTGTCGGTGACGGTTATGGCGTATGAACCGGGGGGTAGGTTGTTGATTTGCAACGCATTGCTTGCGTCTGAGAACGGCGGGTTGGAGGTGCCGTTTTGTGACCAAATGTAGTTGTAGGGGGCAGTGCCGGTCAGCGTCAGGTCAATGCGGCCATCCGCTGCACCGAAACAGTGGATGGCTGTCGGCGCGGCGGTCAGCGAACATTGGGCGTGGATGGCTTGACCAGTCAGTAGGTTGAGGAGAAGCAGGAACGGGAAAACGTAGAACTTGGGCATCATGAGCAGCGATTTTGCTTGGATAAAACTTTATCGATACAAAAGTCCACTGCCCCTCGTCGCTGTGCAAAAACATTTTTTGGCGATTGTATCCGTCTGTTTTAATTTTTACTGGGCTAAAAAACTGATTGTCAGTTTTTTGAAAAACGAGTTGTATTTTTAAAAGAAATTTGCACCGCGCTTTTTCAGCAAAAAATACCCGCCGCTGGCTACTGTTATGGAAAAAACCCTGCTCTACGAAGCATACGCCACCCTCTCTGCCGCCGAGCGGCGGGAGTTCGGCAAGTTTGTGCGCTCGCCATTTTTCAACCAAAAGCCTACGCTGGTGGCGCTGTGCGACTACCTGAGCGGGTGTCGGGAGCAAGATGAAATGCCGAATGCGGAAGGAGCGTGGGAGGCACTTGCCTCACCCCCCGGCCCCCTCTCCAAAAAGGGAGAGGGGGA
>JAYSUY010000256.1:0-5506 GCA_043718855.1 Saprospiraceae bacterium
GGTGACGACGACCTCGCCGACTTGCCGGCTGTCTTCCTGCAAAACAACCGCCAGCGAGGTGCGCCCGGCCAGCAAGATTTCCTGTGACACATAGCCGGAGTACCTGAACACGAGCGTCGCATCGGGGCCGCTGAGGCTTAGCCGAAACTGGCCGGTAACATCGGTCGCCGTACCGGTGGTGGTGTTTTTTTCCAACACCGAAACGCCCACGAGCGGCTCGCCGTCAGGTGAGGCAACGCTGCCGGAGATGGAGGTCTGGGCGGTTAGAGCGTTGAGAAAAAGGAAGTTGGTGGCGAGGAAGAACCCGACTACGCTAAGGCTTTGGCGGGTGAAGAAGCGGTGAGTAGGCATGGAAAGGAGAGTTGATGGTGTGTTTTTGGTCGGTGTTCAATGGAGCGATGTAGATTTGGTTTCTGCGCCAACAAGGGAGGAAAAATGTCACTTTCTGGCTACGCCCTGCTTCTCTTCCCAAGCCTCTATCCACCACTCTATCTGCTGCCGCACGTTCGCCATGTCGCGCAGCACTTCTTGGTCACTGAAGCGGAGCAGCGTGAAGCCCCCTTCTGTCAGGGCCTGTTCCTTGCGTCCGTCGCGCTCGGCGGTCTCGTCCCAGAGGTGCGAGAGGCCATCTGTTTCAATGACGAGTTTCAATTCAAAGCACAGGAAATCAGCGATATAGTTCAGCACGGGCCGCTGCCGCCGAAACTCGTAGCCGCGCATCTGCCCGGCCCGCAGCACATACTTCCACAGACAAGCCTCGGCCTTCGTGCCGTGGTTGCGCAGCCGCTGCGCGAAGGGCTGCAAGTCGGAGTTGTAGAGGTGGTGGTTGGCGGGTTCTGCTTGCATGGCGGTGATGATTTGCGGATTTTGGGGAGATGCTTTTGTTGGCTGGAGCGGCTTGGGGTTTCGTCTCCGCACCCACCTCCCCCGCCCGCTAAAGCGGGCACCCCCTCCAAAGGGGGATAGGCTTCGCGCTTGGGGTGCTCAAGTGAACTTTGATGAAAAGTCGGTTGATTGGCAGGGCATTTCCAACACAGAATAAACCCTCTTTTTCCACCCCACAAATGCCAAGCGCGAAGCCTGTCCCCCTTTGGAGGGGGTGCCCGCTTTAGCGGGCGGGGGAGGTAGAGTTGCTTGCGGTTTCTGGCCTCCCTCGCCAACAAGGGAAAATCTCAATTCTTCACCAACACCTGCGTCGCCCTTCCCTTCTCCGTGCGCACCACGAGGAAGTACATCCCGTCTGGCTGCTCGTTCAGGCGGATTTCGTGGCTGCTGACCGGGCTGTTTTTTTGCAGAAAACCCTCCACGCGCTGACCGAGAGCGTTGAATACGCTCACATCCAAAATCTCGGTCGCCTCCTCCTTCCACACGAAGTTGAAAACACCGCTCGCCGAGGGGTTGGGATACACCGAGAACAGGCTTTCTGGGTTGTGTATCAGGTCGTTAGTACCCGTCACGCTGGCCTGCCCGATGGGGCCGTCGGCGAAAGTGATGAGGTTGCAAGCCACCATGAGCACGGGATTGAAGCCGTCCTTGCAGTCGGGGCAAGTGACCCCGCTGACACAGTTTGGGTTGTTGGCATGGCAGAGGTCCTTGTAGTCCTCGTCAAATTTGTAGCCCAAATCCACCTTGCCCGTGCTGATGTAGGGAGTCATGTTGAAATCGAACCAGGGGGCGATGCTGCCGGGGCACCAACCTGCGCGAGCGTAGTACCAAGTGCCAGCCTGTGGCGAGCAGCCATCAGGATTAGGGTTGCAGTTTTGCCAGTTGCGCTGCGTGAACGTCTCGCTCCCGTTCACCCAAACGTGGTGGGTGTCGTCGTGAAATTCGGCGGCATTGCCCGTGTTGTTGTCGCCCCAGCCGTGACCGGAGGAGACGAGTTTCAGGGTAGAGGCCACCGCGTTGGCGGGGTAACTGACTTTGAGAGGCTCCACTGGCTGGAGGTTGGCCGGATCGCCGAAGGGGTAGTTTTTTTGCCACAACACGCTGATACTGCTGTACTTGTGTGCGGGAATGCCCTGCTGGTACTTGAATTTCAGGTTGTACAGGTAGCCGTTGTCGAGCGTGCCGTTGTTGAGGCGAAAATCAATTTTGCCTTGCAGCAGGCTCGCGTAGTCGGTCACGTCCAACTCGTGCGAGCAGGGTGTGCCGTAGGGCGTGATGTAGTGGATGATTTCAACCCAGCGGCCGTCGTGGGTCTTGGCCTCCATGCTGGAGTTTCGGTCCCACTCGCCGCAGCCGCCGGTGGGGCATTTGAGTTCCAAAACGGCGGTAATTTTGTTGAAAGCCCCTAAAAAGCAGGGTAGCGAGGCCACCACCGACTTGGTGTTGTCGGTCGAATTGAGCCACACGTTGGTAGCCGCCACGCGCTCCAAGTCGCCCGTTGTTTGCACGATGTTGAAGTTCACGGTCTCCACCGCGCTCGCGCCGTAGTTGTTTTTGGCAATGATTTTCATCACCTGCGGGCCGTAAGTCGTGGGCACCCACCAGCCGGTGTAGTGCTTGTTGCCGTGGTTGGTGGGTACCACTGGTTGGCCGTTTATTTCGAAGGTTACGCCCTGCACGGAAAACAGCGCCGGATAATCGATGCCCACGATGGCGGCCAACTGGATGGCAGATAGCGTCGGTACAAAAACATCGCCCGTGAGCGGGCTGCGCACATCCACTACGGGTACGAAGGTCTGAGGGTCAAGCACTTTGAACGTATTGACCAATGGGTCAGCGGGGTCGAATGTGCCATTGCCCGGCTGAGTGGCCCGCACAGTGACCTCTCCCGCTTGTCCAGTGAGGGTGACGGTATTGCCGCTGAGGGTGGCCGGGCCTGACAGGATTTCGAACGAAACAGGCAGCCCCGACGAAGCCATCGCGTTCAGTTGGAACGGCACGTCGGTGGTCAGTTTGTTGGCTGGCACGGGGAACGTGATGGCCTGAAAACTGGTGTTGAGCACACCGCCGAAGTTGGATTTTTCACCCGTCAAAGCGAAGTTGTTGAGGGCTGCATCCAGCGTGCCGCCGCCCAGTTCGCTTTTCAACTTGGTGATGGACGTGTTGTCGCCCCCCGGCACACCTTGGTTCATTTTGTAGTACAGCACCAAGTCGGTCTCCGTGCCAGTCAGTTCGTCGGCCATCATGGCTTGGATGTCGGCTGCCTTGAGGGCTTTTTTCCAAAGCGTCACCTCGTCGGCGCGGCCCCCGTACACGAAGTTGAAGCCGCCCAAAATGCTTTTGCCGATGGCAAAAGAGGTGGTGGTGGAGGCGATTTTCCCGGTAGCCGCCTTGCTGCCTTTCAGTACGCCGTTGAGGTAGAGTTCCACCTTAGTGCCGGTAAATACCCAAGCAAAGTGCTGCCAGGTTTCGGGCTGAATGGTGTAAAAAGGAGCCACATACTCGTACAAAGTGCCCGCCGAATTCTGGTAGCGGCACTCGATTTTGCCGTTGTCGAGTTGAATCATGTAAAAGCCCGCGTTGGTGCCGCGCACGCCCATCATGCCCTGCCCGTAGGCGTAAGCATCGGTGTAAAACCAGCCCGCCATGGAGAAGGCTGGGGCGTTGGCGATGAGTGCCGAGGCGTTTTGGACTTCCACAAAATCGTCCACGCGGTCGAAATGGAGGTACTGGTCGCTTTGCGACTTGGCGGAGTTCAGGAGGCAGAAGAGCGCGAATGCGAGGAGGTAAAGTTGCTTCATGTTTTTAACTATGAACTATGAACGATGAACGATAAACTACGAACGAGGAACTATGAACGAGGAACTATGAACTATAAATAGTTGGAATGATGAATGATATGCGAACGAGCATGGGAAGTCAAATCATTTAAAACCAATGGTTTAAGTCGCTTCGTTCATACCTCATACCTCATACTTCCCTACGGCATCCACCACAACTTCACGTCGTTGCGGTCGCCGCCCATGCGGGTGGTTTGGGCCAGCCAATTTTGGCCGTTGTAGTTGGATTCGCTGGCGGGGTAAGTGAGTCGGAAGTATTTGAGCGCGTCGCCTTCGCGGGGCGTTTTGCCGGTGCGGCGGGCGAGCGCGAAGGCTTCCCAGGGCTGGCGGAACATATCGAGCCAAGCCTGCGCGTACACCAACTCAATTTTGAAATTGTTGGCCGACAGGCTCACCGCCGGGTTGAAAATATAGCCGAACACCTGGCCCTGCGTCACCGTCGGGGTGGGCTGCCAGATGGTAGTGTTAGCCGCCACGCCATACCAGAAATTGATGCTGGCATTGATGCCATCGGAGTATTCGATTTCCGCCTGAAAGTTGTTTTGCGCCACGCCGATGCCGCGCAGGTAGGCTTCGGCTTTCAGGAAGTGCATCTCGGCGGCGGTCACGAGGATTTCCGGCACGTCCGTCTCGTCGCGGATGAGGTAGTAATGGAAGGGCGAGTAGGCGCAGGACGCGCCTTTGAAGTCGAAATTGGCATCGCGCTGGCCGCCGTAGGGCGAGCCGCCTTCGATGGGCGGGCTGTTGCCCGGCACGTTGGGGTAAGGCACCCACTGCATGGCATTGTTTGGCTCGAAAAACAGCCAAGCCCGAGGGTCGATGATTCCGCTGCCGTCCGGCTCATTTTTGGGCGAGAGCATTTTCCAGACGGTGCTGCCCATGCGGAGGTTTTTGTGCTCCCGGAAACTCCAGTGCGTACTTTGTTTGGAGAAGCCCAGCAGCCGGGGCGACAGCACGACCTCCTCTCCTTTTTTGATGATCGGTAGTTGATTTTTCAGCACGTCGGCGATGATGGGCTCTGCAAAAGCCCGGTCTTTTTCCACCATGCGCATGGCGTAGCGCAGCCGCAGGGAGTTGGCGAGTTTGCGCCATTTGCCCATGTTGCCCTTGAAAAGCGCGTCAAAATTGCCAAAAGAGTAGAATTTATTGCCGTTGGGCGCGGTGGCGGCCGGGTTAATCTCGATGTTCTCGGCGGCCCATTTCAGGTCGTTGAGCAGGTTTTTGTAAATCTCTTCTTGCGCGTCGTACTTCGGGCGGAGGTAAGCCAAGTCCTCAATGCCGCGCCCCGCATCGGAAAACGGGATGTCGCCGAACAGGTCTGTCATGCAAAAAGTCTTGTACGCAGTGACGACCTTGAGCATGGCCCGCACATTTTTCAATTCCTCCGGCGAGCCGCCAGCGGCCTCGAAAGCCGCAAAGCGCCGCTCAATTTCGCGGATGTTTTTGAGCGCGGCGTAGTAGTTGTTCCAGATTTCGTCGATGCCGATGGCCGTATTGAGCCAAGCACGTGAGGTGAGTGCGCCCAGTTGGGTGGCTTCGTAGAGTTTTTCGTTGTGGACGTAAAACTGCTCGCTCCAAGCCAGTTGCAGCGACGCGACGACCCCGTTGAACAGGGCCTCCATCGAAGTCTCGGTGGGGCTGTATGGGTTCTGGTTGATTTTTTCAAAATCCTTTTGGCAGCCCGCGAGGGCGAGCAGCAAGGCGAGCAGCAGCGTAGTTCTTTTCATCCTTAGGCAAAATTTCGGGCTGCTTCAACCCCACCCCCGGCCCCTCCCCTGAAA
>JAYSUY010000257.1:0-5504 GCA_043718855.1 Saprospiraceae bacterium
TGGCTTTGGTCAGGGGCCATCAGGTGATGCCGTTTAATCTCCGAAAATCACCGCCTGCCAACTTGTTGCACTGGCGGTATTTCGACAAGTTTCTCAACCGTATATCTACCTATCCGCGCCCATTGTATGGCGAGGATTGCACGCAACTCATTGATGATGTGGTGAATACAGACACGTTGTCGCTGCACCTCAATCTCGTGTGGACTGTAGATAGCGTCAGTCCAGAGCGAAAATTATTCCTTCTTATTGGTGGATTGCAAAAGCGGGACTTGTCTAATCTACCGCTAGTGTGCGGTTATAGCGACGAAGTGAAAAGCGCCCGGAGGTTTGCGGCCATTGCCCAAGTGCTGGGAAGCGGGAGCGGTCAGGAGACCTATGAGATCACGGAGGGAACTGTCACGATCGACCGTTTTGATCCAAAAGCCAATAAGATCAGCGGCACGTTCGAGTTTGTGGGAGACCGCGTGGGCATGGTAAAAACTGGAGTTTTTAACAACGGTGTTTTTGTCCGTGAGTAGGGGTTCAGCCACCCACTATCCCTAATGGTACCGTCACCAGTGTGCTTGCACCCTTTCTTGGTTCGGCATGAACGCTCATCTCGCCTTTGAGGAATTGCACTCGGCGGGCAATGTTATCAGTACCCATGCCTTTACGGACCTCCATAGGGTCAAAGCCCTTACCATCATCCTCCACCAACAGCGCGATCTGGTGGTCGGTCTGAGTTATTTGTACTAAAATTTCGTTGGCTTGCGCGTGTTTGAGGCTGTTTTGAAGTAGTTCCTGTACGATGCGGTAGCAGTTGAGCGCGATGGTCTGGTCAATGCCGGCAAAATCGCCAAAATGTTGGAAAGTGATACTCGGCGCACCTTGCCCCCGTACCCGCCCCGTGAGGTCGCGCAGGGCTGTGACGAGTCCAAATTCTAGCAGCGCGCTGGGCTGCATATTTCGGGCGATGTGGCGGGTTTCAGACACCGTCTCGTCCAGCAGGTTCCGAAGTTTCGAGAGGCCTTCTACATCTGAAAGTGGCGTTTTTTTACTCAGAAGTCCTTCTACATGAATTTTAGCGGCGGCTAAGAGGCCGCCCACGCTGTCGTGCAAGTCTTGTGCGATGCGTTGCCGCTCACTTTCTTGCCCGGCTAGCATACCCTGCATACTTTCGATTTTCAGGTTGTCTTCCAGTTCGCGGATGCGGCGGCGGTTGAGCTCTTCATTTTGTGTGCCGATGACCCGGTTGGTGTGGAGGCGGTGGCGATAGTCTCTGACGATGAAAAACATGGCCAGTAGCACCGCACAGAGGCCAATAATCAATGCAGCAGCGGTAAATTTTTGCTCTTCGACGGTTTGTTGCACCACTCCTTTTTCCATTTCCAGGGTGGCAATTTCTTCTCGTTTTTTTCGGTCGTCGAACATCAGGGCGAGCCGCTGGAGCGAGATGGCTTTGTCACGGTTGAGCAGTGTATCGCCCAATTCACCATATCGGATGGCGTAGTAGTGGGCTTGTTGGATGCTATCGAGCGAAGCATAGGTTTGTGAGAGGTTGTAGTAGATGGCTCGCCGCATGGCAGCGTTGGTGCGAGAGTTGCTGCGCTCCGCCTTGCGGAGGTATTTCAGGGCATTTTCAAAATCCAAGTCCAAGCGGCTCATGGCACCAACGGTGAACTGTGCCCAAGTGATGAACTCTGGTTTGTTGGATTGGCTGGCCATCTGTAGTACACGGTATGCCCGGTAACGGGCATCGCGGTAGTTATACTGGCGTTCTAAGCGTCTCGCATCTTCCATCAACACCGTGATTTCCAGCACAGTATCTTTTAAGACTCGGTTTTTGGCAATGAATTTTTTTTCCAGCACAGTGGCCTGTACGGTGTCGCCTATCAGCAGGTAAATCCGATTGAGGCGAGCAAGGATGCGGGTTTCGAGGAAAAGGTTTTGGGTGCGCTCGCAGTAGGCCAAGGCTTCGTGCTGCATCTGGAGGGCTTCTTGGGGCAGCCCGCGTGCAGCGAGGCGGTCGGCCAAATCGGCCCGCGCGTGGTGGTATGCCAGTGTGTCGTCCGTTTTCTGAAACCGCTCGACACTCCGTGCCAAGTATTGAAACGCAGAGTCGGGCAAGCCCGACTGCTCCTCGTCGTAGTAGGCCCATTTGTACCAAGCAAGGGCCTGTTTTCGAAGGTTCGGCTCGTCTATACCTTGTTTTAGCAGGGTCTGTATTTCCTCAAAACTGTAGTTGCGGTCAAAGCCTTCCTGCGCAGCAGAGGCAAAAGAAACGAGCAGAAAAAGCAAAGTGAGGAGGTGGCTGCGCATTGCGATGGACAAAAATTGGCAATCAAATTTTCATTGCCGGACGACGCAATGACAGTTGATGACGCATGGATGGCTGGTGTGGCTGGTCATTCGTCGTCCAGAATTTTCCATTGCAAAGCAGTTTTTACCAAACCTGCCGTGTTGCGGGCGCCAAGTTTGGCGAGCAAGGCGGCGCGGTGGCTCTCTACCGTTTTTTCGGAGAGGAAAAGCAGCCCAGCGATTTCCTGTGTGGTACGCTCATCCATGATGAGTCGGAGCACTTCGCGCTCTCGGCGGCTGATTTTGGGCGGTTCTTTGGCCGTTGCGCCGCCCGTGCGGTTGTGCATGAGGCTGCGCATCACCACGTCGGTCACTTCTTTGCTGAAATATGTTTTGCCCGTCACGAGAGTGCGTATGGCATTGCAGAGTTCATCTTTTCCGGTGTTTTTCAGTACGTAACCCTGTGCGCCGAGGCTGAGCATGGCGGAGATGTAACTTTCGTCGGAGTGCATGGAGAGCACCAAAATCTTCAGGTTGGGGAGTTCTGTACGCAAGCGCCGACACACTTCCAGACCCGATTGATCGGGTAGACTGATGTCGAGCAGCAGGACATCGGGTGGGGTTTCGAGTACTTGTCGGAGGGTTTCAGCAGCGGTGTTGGCCTTGCCGTAGAGCATGAAATCTGGCTCCCCGATGAGTAGGCTCTCCACTCCTTCGGCAAACATGATGTGGTCGTCGGCAATAAAAATGCGAATCATAAACAATCGGTGAATGTGGGACAAACGTAAGCATTTTCCAGCAGACGGCTACTTTTGGGCCGACCTTTGGAGATGAAACTTGAGGTCAAAAAAACTTAAACATCCATCATGTCCGAAGATATCGTTGTCCGAGTCCTGCTTTTGCCACTTGCCCTGCTGTATGGCATCGGGGTGGGCATCCGCCATTTGTTGTACCGATTGGGCGTGTTGCGCAGCGTCCGTTTTGATTTGCCGGTGATCTCAGTGGGCAATATGTCGGTGGGTGGCACCGGCAAGTCGCCCCACATCGAGTACCTGTTGCGCTGGCTGCACCAGTATGTGAATGTGGCTGTGCTGAGCCGGGGCTACGGGCGCAACACGATGGGCTACCGCACGGTGACGGTGATCGACACTGCTGAGCAGGTGGGCGATGAGCCGTTGCAGTTCAAGCGAAAATTCCCGGAAGTACCTATCAGCGTAGGTGAAAGCCGTGCATTGGGTGTGCCAGAATTAGTGAAGCGCAACCCCGATACGCACTGTGTGCTGCTCGACGACGCTTTCCAGCACTTGGCCGTCGCACCGGGTCTGAACGTGATGCTCACCGAGTACGCCCGCCCCTTCACTCGCGACTGGCTGCTGCCCGCGGGTCGACTCCGCGAGTGGCGGGTGGGATACCGCCGCGCTGATATCATCGTGGTCACCAAATGCCCGCCCGACCTCAACACTCGCCAGCGGCAGCAGATGTTGATTGAAATTGACCCGTACCCGAGCCAGCGCGTCTATTTTTCCCGCTACACTTACGGTTTGCCCTACGAACTACTGCGCCCCGACCTCCGCCGCCCGCTCGATTTGGACACAGATGCGCTGCTCATCAGTGCCATCGCCAACACGGATTACTTGCTGGAACACCTCGGCACGACACTCCGCTCGGTGCAGACGCTGGAGTTTGAGGACCACCACTACTTTTCGGAAGAAGACCTGCGCAACTTGCTGAAACGCTTCGGCGCGATGCAGAGCAGCAACAAGGTCATCCTGACCACCGAAAAAGACGCGACGCGCCTCGAACTGCACCAAGATTTTTTCTGGAAAAACAACCTGCCCGTGTTCGTGCTGCCTGTCGAAGTGGCGTTCTGCGACGACGACGAGATGGTGTTTCAGGGGGATGTAAGGCAGTTTTTGACGGATTTTAAGGTGTGACGATCAAAAATCTCCCAAATTCACATCATCGAAAAACCCCGTTGCCCAGAGCGCAAGGATGACCAGCCCCACCGCGATGCGGTAGTAGCCGAACACTTTGAAGCCGTGCTTGGTGAGGAAATTGATGAAGGAGCGGATGGCGATCATCGCCACGAGGAAGGCCACCACGTTGCCCACCGCCAGCAACATGAGGTCGTTGGACGTGAAAGTGCCGTTTTGTTCTGTCACGTAATCCCACAGCGACTTGCAGGTGGCGGCGAACATGGTGGGCACGGCCAGAAAAAACGAGAACTCAGCCGCCGTTTTGGGTGAAAGCCCCTGCGTGAGGCCGCCGATGATGGTGGCCGCCGAGCGGCTCACTCCAGGTATCATCGAGATGACTTGAAACAAGCCGATGTTGAGCGCTTTGGGCAGCGTCACGTCTTCTACCGAGGTGTTGTAGCGGGCGCGTTTGGCAAAATAACCATCGAGAAACAAGAACACGATGCCCCCAGCGATGAGTGCTATCGCGACGACCACGATGTTTTCCAACATCTGGTCGATATACTTTTTCAGAAAAAGGCCGAACACGGCAGCGGGCAAAAACGCCACAGCCAAGCGGATATAGAAATTGAAATTCTGAAAAAAACGCCGCCAGTACAGCACCAGCACCGACAGGATGGCCCCAAACTGGATGGCTACGGTAAACACTTTGACGAAGGGCTGTGACTGGATGCCCATCAGCGTGGAGCCGATGACCATGTGGCCGGTGGATGACACGGGCAGGAACTCGGTCAGCCCTTCGATGATGGCCAAGATGATGGCGTGGAGCAGGTTCATAAATTTTGCGTAGCGACACAAAACGATGGGCTGGGCCGCTGCACAGCGGCCCAGCCCATCGTTTTGTCCCTTTAAATTTAGGTTTAAACCGTGGTAGCAGGTGTGGCAGTAGGAGTCATTTCGGGTGTATTTTTCTTAAAAATGCCCCAAATGACGACCACGAAGCCCGCCACCATGAGCAGCGGAGCCAGCGTAATGCGGGTGAAACTGTAGATGCGCTCCGGCTCCCACTTGTTCGGGTCGGGCATAGCACCGCCAGACATGGCGGCCAGCCCAAGCAAAACCAAGCCCAAGCCTATGCCCATCAGGATGAAGTTTTTTCGGCCATAAATCAGGTCGCGGCTGCCGACACTGAACAGGGTTTCCTTCCGTTCGGCAGTGACTCGTGCGGGCGCAGGGCTGGTTTTTTTCGGTTGTGCAGGCTGTTGTTGCTGCTGCTGTGGGCGTTGTTGTTGCTTTGCCATATCTTTTTGA
>JAYSUY010000258.1:0-2026 GCA_043718855.1 Saprospiraceae bacterium
AATCACCAGTCTGCCAATCACCAATCACCAGTCAACCAATCACCTTTTCCCCTTAAAAAACGACTGCATCAGCGCAGCGCATTCGGCTTCCATAATGCCCATTTCGAGCCGGGTTTTGGGGTGGAGCAGGGCTTTACCGCCCGCTGCCATAAAGCCGCGCTTGTCATCGGAAGCCCCATACACGATGCGGCCCATCTGCGCCCAGGCGAGTGCGCCAGCGCACATCACGCAGGGCTCGAGGGTGACAAATAAGGTGCAATCTGCCAGATACTTGCTACCCAAATGACCAGAAGCGGCGGTGATGGCCAATATTTCGGCATGAGCCGTCACATCGGTCAGCATCTCGGTTTGGTTGTGCGCTCGAGCAATGATGCGGTTGTCGCACACAACCACAGCACCCACCGGTACCTCGCCCGCTTCGTAGGCTTTCTCGGCCTCAGCGAACGCTTGCTTCATGTAATGACTGTCGGAAAAAACGGAGAGCATGATGGCTGCTGCATTTTTGAGGTGAACAAAATCAAATCCTGCATACTTTCGCCCTTGAACAACACACAAGTCTATCCTAATTTTTTAAAAAAAACGCTGACATGAGATCCAACAATTTGCTAACCCTCCTCCTCTATGCCCTCCTGCTTGGTCTCGTCGTCGTGGGCGGCTACAAAGCCTGCGAGATGCGCAAAGAAAAAGCGGATTTGGCCAAACAAGATGCCGAGATGAAGAAATACTGGAGCGACATGGGCAGCCCCGCTGCTGATTCCAGCACTACAGGCGGCAGCACCTATGCCAGCGGCGACACCTCGCTCAACCGCAGCAGTGCCACCATCACGCCCAGCGCCGATGGCATTGAGCGGGACGAGCAGCCCGCACCCACGACTGGCAAAACAGCGGCAACCACCACCGCTGCAACCAAAACGGCAACTCCTGCCGCCACCAAGCCAGCCGCTACGATTGAGGTTGCCAAACCTGCCGCTACAAAACCGGCTGTACCAAAAACCACCGCCAAAGGTGCTGGCACGCTAGGCTTGGGCAGTGGCCGCTACAGCGTCCGAGTCGGCTCATTCAGTTCGATGGAAAATGCACGTACCCAGTTGGAAAAAGTCATCAGGCTGGGCTACCCCAACGCCACCATCGGCAAGACCAATGGCGGCAAATTCGCTACGGTCGTGGTGTTCAAATCCAACAACAAAGCCGCAGCCACCCGCATCATGGACAAACTGGAAGAGAAGGGCGTAGATGCGTTGGTACACGACGGAAACTAAATTGGCCGTTTGATTTGGCTGTCCAAATCATTAATAATCAACAGCCTATCAGATTTTCAGAACAACCGAGGTGGCGATTTGGGATCAGGGCAAACGCACCAAACTGGACAGCGGGTTTGAAGGCAGTGGCGAAGCCCCGGAGGGGCGTAGGATCGGTAGACAATATTGCCCCCAGAAGGTTTTAGCCCCAGCGGGGCGTAGCAGACACCTTTTTTTGCTGCGCCCCGCTGGGGCTGGTTGGCTGTCGCCATCACATTTCTACCGATGCTACGCCCCTCCGGGGCTTCCATATTTTGATGCGTTTGCCCTGATTTGGGATAATTATCAGCCGGTATTAATCCATGATAGCACACTGACAAGCAAGAAACCAATCAAATCCAATCCTGCTCGTGCCGGGTCATTTCATGCTCGATGTTTCCCGTGTGCTTCGTCGCTTTCGGCTCAAACAGGATGAGCCAAACCTCCTCCTCGCCCTCCGTGCGGGGGCGGTGTTCCACGCCTTTCGGCACGATCAGCACTTCGCCCGCCCTGACTGTAGCCGTGTGGTCTCGAAAATCCATGACAAAAGTGCCTTTGAAAATCATGAACAGTTCGTCCTCGTCATCGTGGCTGTGCCAGATGAGTTCGCCTTTGGCTTTGACCAATTTGACGTACTGCCCGTTGAGTTCCCCGGCGATTTTGGGCGACCAGTGCTCCGTGATTTTTTCAAATTTTTCGTGGATGTTGAAGAGTTGGATCATGCTGATGGAAGATGGTTTGAAATGCTC
>JAYSUY010000259.1:0-16659 GCA_043718855.1 Saprospiraceae bacterium
GTTTTCGGAGAAAAACACAATGGCCAGCACCGTCAGTCCAGTCACCAGCATGTAGCGCGGCACGAACAACACGAGGTTGACCAGTCCGGACATTTTGGCTGCCTCAGTGGGTGTTTTGGCCGACAGCACCCGCTGCATATCGTAGTTCGGCACTGGCCCTGCCGCGCTTTGCAGCCAGCCCTTAAAAATCATCATCATAAAAAATGCCCCGAACATCGTCCAGCCATCGGCGGCGATTTTGGCATTGGCGGCGGGCAGCAACTGTGACCAATCCAGGTCAAGTTTCCAATTAAAAAACAGGTTTTTCCAATCTGAAGGGACGTGCTGCGCGAGCAGTTCGGGCGACACCGCATTCATGGCGATGATGCCTACAGCGATGCTGGCAACGGTCATAATCACGAATTGCAGCAACTCGGTGAATACAACTTCGACCAAGCCTTGCAGGGCCGCGTCGCGGGCGTTCAGGTGACGCAAAACTCTGGCGCACCGGGCGCTACGGCATCCATCCGCATCCGGGGGGCCAACTCGGTCAGCCTCTCCAGTGAGCCGCTGTATGTCATTGATGGCATCCCGATTCAGGGAGATGGTTACGGCGTGGCTGGCTTCGACTGGTCGGGCGGCGCGAACGGCCAAAACCGCGTGAACCCACTTTCGGCCATCAACCCAGCAGACATCGTGAGCATCGAAGTCCTCAAAGATGCTTCTGCATCAGCAATTTACGGTACTCGAGCAGCCAACGGTGTGGTATTGGTGACCACAAAACGAGGCCAAAAAGGGGAGTCGAAAATAACCTACAGCGGTTTTTACGCCAATCAGCAGGTGGGCAAAACCATTGACATGATGAACATCTCGGAGTTTGCCGCTTACCAACTGCAAATTTCCGATGACTTGGGCTTGCAGCCCAACCAGCGTTACCTCGATCCCTCGCTGTTGGGTGAAGGCACGAACTGGCAGAATGAAATTTTTGCCCCCGCTTGGATGCATAGCCACCAAATCGGTATCACGGGTGGCACGAACAACACGAATTACGCGATTTCTGGCTCCATCTTCGACCAAGACGGCATCATCGTCGGCTCGAATTTCAAGCGGCAAACGGTACGCCTCAACCTCGACAATCAGGTGAAGGACTGGGCTAAAGTAGGTGGCAGTTTCTCGTTTGCTAACATCGACGAGAAAATCACGCTCAATGACGGCGGCGACGGCGTGGTGAACCAAGCCCTCGTGATGCAGCCCGATGTGGCGGTCAAGGATTTCGCTGGCAACTGGGCTGGGCCAGAAATTCAGGCGGGTGCTTCCACTTGGAACCCCGTAGCGCTCGCGCTGCTGCGCAACAACACGCTGACCCGCAAGCGCGTGATGGGCAACTTTTTCGCCGACATCAACCTGTGGAAGGGCATGACCTTCCGCTCAGAGATCGGTATCGACGACAACCGCTCGATCAACAAGTCTTTCCAGCCCACCTACAAGTTCGGCATTTTGGAAAACACCGAGAATCAACTGCGCCAGCGCGATGAGTCAAGTTTTTTCTGGGTTTGGAAAAACTATCTCACTCAGGTGGTGGACTTTAACAAGCAGTCGCACCTGACGGTGCTGCTGGGACAAGAGGCTCAAAAGTCGACTTGGGAGGGCACCGACGTGCGCAAGCGCAACTTTGCTTCCAACGATATTCAGGTGCTGAGCGAAGGCGAGGAATCGCCCATACCGCCTACGGGCTGGAAGGACGCAGCCAGCATCGCCTCCTATTTTGCTCGCGCCAACTACAATTTCAACGACAAGTATTTCGCCACCTTCACCATGCGGGCAGACGGCTCCTCCAAGTTTGGGCCAGACAGCCGCTGGGGGTATTTTCCCTCTGGCTCGGTGGCGTGGCGGCCATCCCGGATGGTCAAAGTGCGCCTCGGATACGGCGAAGTGGGCAATCAGGGCATCCCGAACTACCTGTATGGCTCGGCACTACAAACCCTCAACACGCCCTTCGGTACGGCATACAGGCCTTCCAACATCTCCAATCCGAAACTCAAGTGGGAGGCTACGAAGCAATGGAACTTGGGCTTTGACCTCACCCTATTGAAATCGCGGATCGACATGAGCCTTGATGTGTACAGCAAAAAAACGGACGATATGCTGCTGCAAGTAGCCCTGCCCAACTACTTGGGTGGCTCCAACTACTCCGATATCGGCGCACCGTTTGCCAACGTCGGCAAATTGGAAAACCGGGGCATCGACCTCTCCATCAACTCGCGCAACATCCGCACGAGCCATTTTTCGTGGAATACCGACCTCACCTTCTCGCTCAACCGCAACAAAATCACAGCCCTCAACGACGAGGGCGCAGTTTTTTGGAGAAACCTGTACTGGTACTCGGAGTTCCAGACGGCTACCCGGACGGCAGTGGGTGAACCCATCGGCCAGTTCTATGGCTACGTCACGGAAGGCATTTTCAAAGATCAGGCGGATATTTTGGCCCACGCTGTGCAGATCAACGACCCGAACAACGACGGCAAAAACCTAGTAGACAAACGCGCTGGTGTGTGGGTCGGCGACATCAAATTCAAGGACTTGAACGGCGATGGTAAAATCACTTCGCTCGACCAGCAGGTGATCGGCAACCCCAACCCAGATTTCACTTTTGGGGTCAACAACACCTTCAAAGCAGGCCCATTCGATGTGGTGCTGTACTTCCAAGGCTCCTACGGTGCCGACATCCTGAACTATCAGCGGGTGCAAACCGAAGGAATGACGAGCGTTTTCAACAACCAAGCCTCTACGGTGGAAAACCGCGCCCGCTACGCTCTGCGCGACCCCAACGGCTCGGCACTCGATCCGACCAACGTCTTTTTAGCCAACTCGGACGCGTCTCTGCCCCGCCCAACCACCACCGACAACAACCGCAACACGCGGATGAGTGACCGCTGGATTGAGGATGGCTCCTACCTCCGCCTCCAAAACCTGCGGGTCGGCTACACCTTGCCTACGGCTTTTTTGAAAAAATACCGGGTGAGCGGCCTCCGAGTGTACGTCAATGCCCAGAACATCTGGACGGCGACCAAGTACACGGGCTACGACCCCGAAATCGGAGCCTTCAACCAAAGCCCACTGCTGCAAAACGTGGATATGGGTCGCTACCCAACCCCGCGTGTGTACACCTTCGGCGTGGACGCGGAATTTTAAACTATGAACAAGGAATGATAAATGATGAATGATAACTGATGAATCACGCGGCATCACGCCATTCATCATTTATCATTCATCACTCATCATTCTCTAAAAATGCTTTTCAAACAATGAAAAATATCATCAAAATCACCTTTGCGCTTTGCTTCGTCTTGTCGGCGAACAGTTCCTGCAAAAAGGAATTTCTGGAAATCGAGCCGGTTGACCGCCTGACGCTGGACAACTTTTACCGCAACGAGACTGAGGTCAGGGCTGCTTCTGCTTCGCTCTACGGCTTCCCGTGGTTCGATTTCAACGACAAGTTTTTCTGGCTCGCTGGCGACCTGCTGGCTGGCAACATTTACTACACCTATGATCAGGAAGGTCAGTTTTTCTATTTCAGTTATGGCGAGGGCAATGCGCACCTCTCCTCTGGCTGGAAGGGGATGTACCGAGTGGTTTCGTATGCCAATTCGATCATCAACGATATGCCTCGATTGGCTGCTGCAAAAGGTGTGGATCAGGGAGTTATCAATCGCGCTTTGGCAGAGGGCCGCTTCGTGCGTGGCACGGCTTACTACATGCTCGCCGAGTATTGGGGCGATGTGCCGATTGTCGAAAACTCTTCCGACTTGGTGGCCAAAAATGACCTGAAACTGCCTAAAAACAAGCGTTCGAGCGTGTACGAAATGGCTCGCCGCGACCTTGCGTTTGCTGCCGACAACCTGCCCGCCAGCGATGCTCCGGGCCGAGCCACAAAATGGAGTGCTAAAGCCATGCTCGCCAAACTCCACCTCACGATGGCGCAAAACCTGAGCGATGCCAACTCGGCTGCCAACTTTGCCTTAGCCAAGTCCATCGCTGCCGAAGTCATTGATCAGAGCGGACTTACGCTGATGTCCAACTACGCCGACCTGTTCAAAATCGAGAACAACAACAACCCAGAGTCGCTTTTTGCGCTCCAGTGGATGGAAGGTGGCTACGCTTTCGGCAACTCGCGCCAAGCCAACTGGGCTCGCAGTTCCTACATCACGGGCAACTCCGAAGCCTGGGGAGGTGGCAAGTGCATGAGCCTTGATTTTATGAATAATGTGGAGGCTGGCGACAAGCGGCGCACGGCCATCTACATGGCACCCGGCGACAAGTACCCAGAGATCCGCAAGAGCACTGGAGGTTACGAGTACAAAATAGTGCTGCGCGACCCCGCCGACCCTAACGTGACCATCGAAGGGGCCACTCCGGTGCTGAACAGCCTAAAAAAGTACGTTGTCGGCTCTGCAGCCGACAACGGCGGCAAGGTCTCCACAGGTCAAGCCACCGCACTCAACCAGTACGTCATCCGCCTGTCGGATGTGTACATGATCTACGCAGAAGCCGCACTGGGTGCAGCCGCTACGACTTCCGATGCGAAGGCCGTCCAATACTTCAACGCCATCCGTACACGCGCCGGGCTTTCGTCCAAATCGTCGATTACATTCAACGACATTTTTCGGGAGCGTCGCGTCGAGTTTGCGCTCGAAAGCATTGCTTGGTTTGATGTGAAACGCTGGTACTACCGCGACCCCTCAGCGGCCCTCGCGTACCTCAACGCGCAGCAGCGCGAGCATACATTCTACCGCGATCCGTCATCGGGCGCAGCCGACGAGAACCTGATGGCTGGCTATATTTTACAGCCTCCACCTTCTCCCATCTCGATTTCTGCTGCTCAAATGTTCATGCCGATACCAGCAGCGGATGTGGTGTTCAACCCGCTTTTGGGTGCCAATGAACCAGCGGTGGATTACAATTTCCAGTAAAATCCAGTTCGTGTTCTGGCTGAGATTGACCGGGTGACTGTCAGATACCCGGTCAGTCTCAGCCAGAACACGAACCAAAAATCTAACTCAACGATGAAATTTTCAATAAAAATCAGCCACTTGGCGCTTGCCATTGCCCTCATCGCGGGCATCGCAGCCTCCTGCAACAAGGAAGAAGCCGACACTTCAAGGGACTGCTCCGGCACGCCTTCCGTCCGTTACATCCGCTCCACCGATCCGGGCAAATCCGATTCGCTACTGGTGGGCAGTTTCATGGGCAGCCTCATCGCCATTGTTGGTGACAACCTCTGCAACGCGCAGGAGATGTGGTTTAATGACCAAAAAGCGGTGCTCAACCCGACTTTCGTGACCGAGACTTCGATTTTGGTCAACGTACCCAGCACGGTGCCTGCTGAAGTGACCAACAAAATACGCGTCAAATTTGCAGACGGCTCGGAGTTGCTCCACGATTTTAGCGTGAATGTGCCTGCGCCAAAAATTGACCAAGTGAAATGCGAGTACGTGCCAGACGGCGGCGTACTCGTGCTGGATGGCGACTTCTTTTTTGAGCCAATTAAAGTCGTTTTTGCGGGCGATAAGCAGGCAGAGGTGGTCTCGATCAGCAAAACGCGCCTTGAAGTACGTGTCCCGACCGGTGTCGAATCCGGCCCGCTCAGCATCCAGACCAATTTCGGCAAGGTGAAATCCAGGTTCTTCTTCCGCGACGACCGCAACATCCTACTCAACTACGACGGCAAAAACCACGAAACTTGGACGGCTCCCATCGGCTCTACTGATCCAGTTGGATGCTCGGGCAGTTATGCTTTTTTCAAAAGTGCCTCCGATGGCGCGTGGCAATGGGCCAACGAACTGACGATGCAGTACTGGGCACCGCGCGGTCGCGGCAATGTACCCGTAGCCACGGGCTTGGTGAGCGATTTGGTACTCAAATTTGAGGTAAATGTCCCCATCGAGTGGCGCGACGTGCGCATGGAAATTTTCTTCAACGCCTTCGCTGAAGATCATGGCCGCGACAACGCAACACACGCTCGTTGGCAGCCGTGGAAGGCTGGCCCATACAAAACCGACGGCTGGATAACGGTTACCATTCCACTCAAAGATTTCAAATATGGGCCAAACGACTCCGACGAAAACGGTACCAAGGCATTGGAAAATCTGTCCTCGCTGACCAACATCACGATGATGCTTTTCGGGCCAGCAGCAGGGCCAAATCCGGTACACATTTGTATTGACAATGTGCGTGTTGTACCGCTATAAATTCCCCGACCCTTCCCCCGACCCCTCTCATTGAGGGAGGGGCCAGGGCTAGGGTTGCTTCCTTCACTTTTCAAACAGTAAATCATGCAAAACGCATTGAAAAAATACTTCCTGCCGCTCTCGCTGCTGGCCTTTCTTACCACCTCACTCCTGCTAGTGGAGTCTTGCAAAAAAGACGACCCGGAGACGCTGGTTGAACTCAACAGTTTTGGCCCTTCGCCTGCGCTGCGCGGTGGCGACATCCGTTTTATCGGAAAAAATCTGGACCAAGTGACCGCCATCGTGTTGGCGAGCAATGTAGAAGTCACCACCTTCAAATCAAAATCGGCCACTGAGATCGTGCTGACCGTTCCGGTCGCTACGGTTGACGGGTTTGTACGGTTGAAAACGCCACAGGGCGACATCACCAGCAAGACTGAACTGACTATATCTGAGCCAATTGCGATCACTTCGTTCAGTCCGGCTACCATCCGGCCTGGCGATGTGCTGACCATCGAAGGCACTTACCTGAACCTGATTAAGGAGGTCGTTTTTCCCAACAAAAAAGCGGTCGCGTCAACGGCTTTCACCAGCCAAACACAGACTAAAATTGAGGTAAAAGTGCCGGAAGATGCTCAGTCGGGTGTCCTCGTGATCTCCAATGGCGCAGCCGAGCCGATTCTGGTAGAGTCTGCCACACCGCTCGACGTGACTTTGCCTACGGGTACGGCCCTCGCGCCTTCGCCCGTCAAAGCAGGTGCGGAACTGACCATCACAGGTACAAATCTCGATTTGGTGAAAGAAGTTGCCTTCCCCGGCAGCGCACGTGTCTCCACTTTCGTGAGCCAAGCATTGGACAAAATTGTCGTCGTTGTACCCGCCGACTCGAAAGATGGAGCCATCAAATTAGCGGCTAAATCGCTGGTAGAGAACACTTTGACGGTGAATTTGGAGATGCTGCTTCCCACTGTTGCAGGCCTTTCCCCCAATCCAGCCAAACCGGGCGGCACCGTCACGATCACGGGTACCCACTTGGATTTGATCACCTCAGTGGGCTATACCGGAGGAAAAAACAGCACCATCCAGCCCGGTGGTTCCAGCACGTCCATCACCGTCAGTGTGCCAGCAGAGGCGAAAGAAGGTGCGCTTGCGCTGGGTACAGCGGCCAACAAAACGGTCACAAGCGACAACTTGGGCATGGTAAAACCGGCCATCACAGCCGTAAGCCCTGCCGACATCCAGTTCACGAAAGAACTGACCATCACGGGCAGCGACTTGGATTTGGTAGCCAACGTCAAATTCAGCGGTGGCACAGAGGCCAAGCCGACCAGCGCAACGGCTGGCGAGGTGAAAGTCAACGTGCCAGTCGGCACTACGGGCGGCACCATCACCGTCGTCTCTACCAACGGCGACGAAGTGACTTCGACGCAGAGCCTCAATATTTTAGCCTCCACTTCGGCCACCATCACTTCTATGCCCTCGTCGGCCAAGCCTGGCCAGATGATCAACATTGAGGGTACCAACTTGGCAGAAGTCACGGAGGTGATTTTCCCGGTGGACGCGAAAGCCACGATGTTCGGCCTGAAAAGCGACAACCTGATTCAGGTGGTGATCCCGGTTTCGGTGAAGACAGGTTTGGGTAAATTGAAACTCATCACAGCCAACGGCGAGGCAATCAACTCGCCCGAAATCAACATCCAAGGTGTTGATCCTGTGGCAGATCCATCGCTGGTGTTCTTCAATTTTGATGGGCTGGATGCTTGGTGGGGCGACACGGGCGGCCCTGAAAACGACCCAGCGCTCACGCTCAATGGCTCCAAATATTTCCGAGCCAACAAAGACTGCAACGGCTGGACGGGCTTCTTCTGGCGCAACGGTGGCAACAACTTTCCTGGTGCGGTCATTGGGACGAACGTAGCCAAGTACGTCCTCAAATTTGACATCAACACCCTCGAGCCGCTCACAGGCGGCGAGTTGGCTTGGCGGTTGAAGGGTTCGTCGGGCGACCACTGGTATTATTGGAAACCCTGGGCCGCTACGGACACCTACACTACGGGTGGTTGGATCACGGTCTCCGTTCCGTTGACCGATTTCTACGCGGGTGCAACCCAACTTGCTGATCTATCTACCATCACAGAAGATTTTGGCGTGGCTTTCAACGCAGGCACTTCAAAAGTTAACCTGTGCATTGACAATGTGCGGTTTGAACTGAAATAAACCCCTGCCCTTCTATGTCTACATTTTCAAAAATTACTCTGGTTATTACGCTGGTTGTCTTTCCCTTTTTGGGAAAAACAACCGCGCAAACAATCCAGCCTACCGCCTTGCCATTCGTACAAGCCAAAGGCCCGCACCTCATCACAGATCGTGGTGATACGCTGGTTTTCAAGGGTTTATCCATTTCTGACCCAAATAAAATCAAAGATGCTGGCCAATGGTCAAAGAAGCAGTTCGAGATCATCAAAAGTTGGGGTGCCCAATTGGTGCACATCCCCGTACACCCGCGAGAGTGGCGCAAACGCGGCGAAACGGAGTACCTGAAAATGCTCGACGAGGCCATCAAGTGGTGCGGCGAATTGGGCATGTATGTCATCATTGACTGGCACAGCATCGGGAATCTGGAGATGGAAGTTTTTCAAGAAAAGACCTATGACACTTCGAAAAAGGAGACCTTCAACTTTTGGCGCACCATCGCCCGGCGCTACAAAGACGAGCCTACGGTAGCCTTTTTTGAGATTTTCAATGAGCCGACCACCTACTTTGGGCAACTGGGTGAATGCTCGTGGGAGGACTGGACCAAACTCATGGAGCAGTGCATCGACCTCGTGCGGGCCAACGGAGCCAAAGCCATTCCGCTCATCGGCGGCTTCGACTGGGCTTACGACCTACGCGATGTGAATTTCAAACCCATTGCTCGTGAGGGTGTTGCTTACGTCACGCACCCGTACCCGGGCAAGTGTAAGCCACCGCGCGAGCCGCATTGGGAGGAGCACTTCGGCTATTTGGCCGACCGCTACCCCATCGTGGCCACTGAGATCGGCTTTACTTACGACCCACATGGTGATGTGCCGCTGCCCGACGACGGCATTTACACGAAAACGATTTTGCTGTATTTGGAGAAAAAGCGGATTTCTTGGTGCGCCTGGGTCTTCGACCCCAATTGGGGTCCGCCGATGCTCAAAAACTGGCAGGGCGAACCGACCAAAGAGGGAGAATTTTGGCGCGAAGCACTTTTAAAAAAATAGGCACAAACATCAGCCCATGCGATTGATTTTTATTCTGGCTTTCCTGCTCCCGACCCTCGGATCGAGTCAAACACTCGCCGACTCCATGGCCACAAAACGCACCCGCGCCCTCTTTTTCAACCTCCAGCAAGCAGCATCGGAAAGCAAAATCCTGTTTGGCCATCAAGACGATTTGGCCTATGGCGTAGGCTGGCGTGGAAATGAAGGAGGTTCTGACGTGCGGTTTTCTTGCGGCGATTACCCTGCGGTGTACGGCTGGGAACTAGGCAACTTGGAGCATGATTCTGTGTCGAATTTGGACAAGGTGAACTTCAAAAAAATGAAGGCGTGTATACGCGAAGGCTACCGCCGGGGAGGGGTCATTACCCTCTCGTGGCACATGGACAACTACCACACGGGCAAGTCGGCTTGGGACACCACAGCAGCGGTGCGCGACATCTTGCCAGGCGGCCCTAAACACGAACGCTACAAACAAGATCTCGACCGCTTTGCTGTGTTTATCAACGATTTGCACGGCGGGAAATGGCCTAATAAGCACCTCATCCCCATTATTTTTCGCCCTTTTCACGAACATACCGGTGCATGGTTTTGGTGGGGAAAAACACACGTCAGCCCCGATGATTTCAAGGCACTGTGGCGGTTCACCGTATCCTATCTGCGCGACGTAAAACAGTTGCACCAGATACTCTACTCGTTCAGTACCTCTTACAACTACGACACACCAGACGAGATGCTCGAATTTTACCCTGGCGACCAATGGGTAGATATGATGGGCATTGATTTTTATGCCTACGACACCCTGCCCCACACTTGGGAGCGCTTCCGCAAAACACAAAAAATCTTGGTGGAGACGGCGGAGGCGCGGGGCAAAATACCTGCCCTAACTGAGTTTGGCTTTGAGGGTATTCCGCAGGAAGATTGGTGGACCAACGTGCTGTTGCACAACTTACTATCTGACCCGGTCATCAGCCGTACGGCTTACGTCTGCGCATGGCGCAATGCCAACCGCAAGCACTACTACGTGCCCTACCCCGGCCACCCCAGCGGGGCAGATTTCCAAGAATTTTACCGCCACCAGAACACGCTCTTCGAGACCGACCTGTGGGATTTTTACAAAATGCCGAAGGCGAAAGCGGGGGTTTTGGCACGTGCTTCCTCCGGTTCGGGAAGCACATCGCTGCGCTTCAGAAAGTAGAGGGGCGGTTGCCGAGTTTTTTAGAATTTTGCTTCATACAAATTTGGTTTGTGTCGGGTTGCCGTCCGTAAGGCGGCAACCTTTTTTTTACCGCTTTGATTCGAGTCTTCGCACCACTCACACACTTCCTAAACATGAAAAAACACTACTCCTGCCTTCCCGTGCTGCTGCTGTTGAGCATTTTTTTCAAAACCGCTTACGCACAGGCTCCTGTCATCCAATCGGTTACACCCCTGTCTACCACCATTGAGCAGTACGGCAAGTTCGAGGCACGGCTCAACTTGACCGCCACTTTCGCCAATCCCTACGACTACGACGAGATACGGGTGACGGCCACTTTCACCGCCCCTGGCGGCGGCGAGCAGACCACCGTCGAGGGCTTCTACATGGAGGATTTTGAAATCGTCGCCAGCACCGGGGCCTTGACGACGCTGCCCACGAAGGGCTTTCGCGTCCGGTTTTCTCCCCGAAAACCGGGGCAGTGGTCGTACTCAGTTTCCTGCACCACAGCTTCCGGCACGGGCAGTTTCCCGGCCCAGACCTTCAACTGTGTACCCGCCGTAGCCGCAAAAAACAAGGGTTTCGTGCAGCCCGGCAGTAGCAATTTCCTGAACTTTGAAACCGGTGGGCAATACATCCCCGTAGGCGAAAACATGGCGTGGCAAGTGAGCAACCCCTACCTCGACTATCAAAAGTGGGTAGGCAAATTGGCCGACAACGGCGGCAATTTTCTGCGCCTCTGGCTCTGCCACTGGGGCTTGGGCATGGAATGGAAAAACAACTCCAGCGGCTTTTCGGGACTAAAAAAGTACAAACAAAGCAGCGCGTTTTACTTGGATTGGCTGTTCGATCACTGCGCTGAGCGCGGGGTGTACGTCATGTTTTGCCTCAACCATCACGGGCAGGTGTCGTCGCAGGTGAACCCCAACTGGAGCGATAGCCCATACAACGCCGCCAATGGTGGGCCTTGCGCAAATACTTGGGATTTTTTCAGCAACGCCCAGGCTAAGTCGCTGATGAAGAACCGCTTGCGCTACACGCTTGCCCGCTGGGGTTGCCAGCGCAGCATCATGACTTGGGAACTGTTCAATGAAATCAACTGGACAGACAACTACGAACAGCACAAGCCAGCCATCGCCACTTGGCACGCCGAGATGGCGGCTTTTCTGAAACAGCGTGACTACGCGGCCCGCCCCGTGAGCACGAGTTGCGGCAGCCCGGAGAGCGAAGACCCTGCCGTGTGGAACAACCCCGACATGGACTACTCCCAGCGGCACTACTACTTCGACAGCCCCAATTTGGAGGCGGTGCTGGCAGCTGGGATGCGCGAAAACCTCGACCTGTACGACAAGCCCGCTCTCATCGGCGAGTTTGGCCTGAGCGCGGGGGGCAGCAGCCTCGTCACGCTCGACCCGCCGGGCATCCACCTCCACAACAGCCTGTGGGGGCCGCTTTTCGGCGGCGGTCTGGGCACGGGCATGATCTGGTGGTGGGACTCGTATGTGGAGCCAAAAAACCTGTACATCCACTTCGCAGGCGTGACGGCGGTGGCTGCGCAGATGGCTTTGAACGAAAAAAACTTCCGCCCGGCTGCCGTTTTGGTGGCTGGCGGAGCGGCTGGCGAACTGAAACTAAACCCTTCGCTGGGCTGGGCGGGGCTGGGAGATACGCTCATCCAAATCAGCGGCGACGGCACGGTTTCACCCAGCAACTACAAACTTGGGCAGTTTTTGTACGGCTCACAATGGAACACGCAGTACCGCCGCCCGCCGGTTTTTAAGGTGAATATGCCACAGGCTGGGCAGTTCAAAGTGTTGACGAGCAGCCAGTTGGCGACCAGCCCGAACCTGACGGTGTGGTTGGACGGCGCGAAGGTGGTGTCGGTCGTCCCGGCGGCTAACCAGACCTACACGGTCAATGTGCCCGCTGGTCAGCACACCCTGAAAGTGGACAATCTCGGCACCGATTGGCTGGGAATTGCGGGCTACGCGGTCACGGGCATTGGCTCGGCGCTGGATGCCTACGTGCTGAAATCGGCGGACAACACGCGCCTCGCCGCTTGGGTGCTGAACTCGAACTACAACCACGTTTTTGTGAAAGCCAACGGCGCACCGGATGCGGTTTCGGGCGGCATTCTGACGGTGGGCAACATGGCAAACGGCGCATACGTCGCCAAATGGTACGACTGCCTGACGGGCGCGCTGCTGCAATCGAAGCCCATCACGGTGGCGGGGGGTACGCTCTCGCTGCCCATTCCCGACCTGATTTGGGATGTGGCGGTGGTGGTGGATGCCGTGTCGTCCAGCAGCGAGGAGGCGGTGTTTTCACTGCCGGTTTCAGTTTTCCCCAACCCGGTGTCCGACGGCCCGGTAAGTTTAGCCTTTTTCTTAAAGAACCCTGAAAACGTGGAAGTTGTGCTGTGCGATGCTGGTGGCGCGGAGGTGCAGCGCGTGTTTTCCGGAAAACTCGGTGCTGGGGAGCAGCGCATTTCGGTGCCTGTTGCTGCCGGGTTGTCATCGGGGATTTACTGGCTGAAAGTGACTGCGGGGAAGCAACGGGCGGCAAAGGCGGTGGGGGTGGTAAAGTGAGGAGAGGGTAGGACTTTTCGTTTTTTAGTACCCCAAAATAACCTGAAACTCCTTCAGCCTAACCACCTTGACGACAGGAAACGAAAAAGTTTTCAACACTTGAAAATGCCTGTCGTTGCTAACCAAGTAGTCAACGTTTTGGGAAATAGCGAGGTCGGCAAATTTGTTGTCGTCAGGGTCGGCTGGGATAAGATTCCACCTGAAAAAAGGCTCGGCTTGGACGACATTGGAAGTAGTCAGCAAAATGCTGCTGACTAAATTCGCGGTCTTAGGAGAGTAAAAACTGCCCAGCCGCTCTTCGTATTCCATCAAAATTTCGTTGCTGATGACCCAATCGAAAGCACCTGCTCGGAAGGCCAAGTACAGCCAGTATTCCGGGTTTTGCCTTGGTATGGAGGCAATGAGGCAGTTCGTGTCAATGACCGCCTTCATCGGGTGCGTTGGTCTTCTTGAAGCACACGGTCAAAATCCTCGCGGGTGATTTGCTTTTCGGCCATCACTCCATCCAGTTCTCGCTCCAAAAGCATCTCGTAGTAATCAAGCAACATCTTTTTGATGTCCATCAGGTCTTGCCCGCTCATGGGCCGACTGAACAGCCGCAGCAACATCAGTTGCACGTCATTCAGGGGTGGAGATAAGGTTGCCGTAGATTGCATGGGTAAAATCTTTGTTGAAACGCGAAAGCAAAAGTACGCAAAAACTGGTTCCGCAAATCTGTACTTGCTCGCGCTTTTCCCTCAAACTGGCTGCGGGGAAGCACCGGGTGGGAAGGCGATGCGGTGAGCGCAGCACCTAAAAACGCTTCTCCCGGAATGGAGTTCCGGGCTACTATTGCGCTGCACAGCCTGACCAAACGCACGAAATGTCCGCAAAAAAGTACGTCCAAAACACCGTTTTTGCCCTCGCCATCCTCATAGCCCAAGGGTTGGCGGGCCAACAACCCGACGTACTTTTTGAAACGCTCCCACCCCGCAGCGACTTCGGCCAACGCACCGTGAACGCGATGCTCCAAGACCGGCAAGGCTACCTTTGGTTTGCCACTTGGTCGGGGCTGTGGCGCTACGATGCCTACAAGTTTAGGCAATTCGGACACGAAGCCGGCTGAACAGCAGCAAAATCACCTGCCTTTTTGAGGAAAAAGACGGCACGCTGTGGGTCGGTACGCGCAACACGGGGCTGTACCGATTCGATGCCGAACGAGAGGTTTTCCTGCCCGCCTCTACCGTTTTTAAAAGTGAAAACGCCCTCAAAGCGCAAAACATCACTTCGGTTTTCCGCGACCTCAAAGACCGCCACTGGATTGGCGCAGAGGAAGGGCTTTCCATGTACGACCCAGCCCAGCGGCGGTTTTTCGACATCCCGTTGAAGAGCGTCACGCCGCCGCCTTCCGAAAATATTTACCTCTACTCCATCTGCCAAACAGCTGATGGAGCGATTTGGGCAGGTGGCTCACATGGCTTGTACTGGCTGCCGCCGCAACAAACCAAATCATCAGAAACGCCTGTTTTTCAACAGATTCCGTTGCATCGGCAGGGCGCGGCGACGCAGGAGGTCGAGTTTCACAACTTCGTGTACACCGTTTATCCTTCGGCAAACCAGCCAAACGCCCTGTGGATCGGCTGCAAGCAGGGCCTCAATTTGCTCGACATTTCGACCGGTTTTGGCCCTGGTTCACGACCGATCTCCGAAAGAATTCGCTACTTCGAGCATCGGGAAAACGACCCCACCAGCCTCAGCCACAATTTTGCAACCAGCGTTTGCGAAGGCGACTTCCCGAACAAAAACGCCGTGTGGGTGGCGACTTTCAACGGCCTCAACTTGCTCGACCCGGCGACGGGGCGGTTTCGCCATTTTTTTGCCAAAGAAGACGGCACGGGCGGCTTGCAGGCGAACTATGTGCGTTCGCTGCGCTTCGACCAAAGCGGCATCTTGTGGGTCGGCACCAATCGGGGGTGAACAAACTCGACCCGCATTTTTCGGATTTTGCCCTGCACCCGCTGCGCCGGGCTGGCCAACCTGCCGACGAGGCCATTTCTTTTTTGTCCAAAACGGAAGACAACGTCTGGGCAGCGTCGTTCGGCGGCGGCTTGTTCAGGGTGCCGTTGCGAGCGGGCAAGCCCGCGTGGTCGGAAGTAAAGCACTACGTTTTGTCGCCTAATTTTCGGTCGCCCGTCACCGATTTCATCTCCGCCGTGCTGCCCGATGGGCAGGGCAATCTCTGGTGCATCACCCAGGGCGCAGGCGCATTTCGGTTTCGGGAAAAGGACGCGCCGCCCGGTGGTGGCGTGATTGCCCGCGCAGAACATTTCACAAAAGGCGGTGGTGCCCTGAACACGGGCGACGATTACCTGATGTCGGGCCTCGTGAGCAAAAGTGGGAGGATATGGCTGGGTTGCTGGGACGCGGGGCTGAACCTCTACGACGCGGCGCAAAACCGCATCCTTAAATTCACGAAAACCAGCGACGGGAAGGTAGACTTCCACCCGTTCCCGGTGGTCGCACTGGCCGAAACCACCGAAAACGGACAAACCTACCTATGGGCTGGCACCCGCGGCGGCGGCTTGTTTCAATTACTCTTCGATGAAAAAAATGAAACGCTGCACCTCGTTCGGCGCATCCACAACGAGGGCGATGGCGGCGACCGCATGGAGGGCAATTATGTGACTTCGATACTGCCCGACGAAAGCGGCAATTTTTGGGTCACCACTGAGCGGGGTTTGTTTGTGCGGCGAAAAGGCCAGGCATCTTTCGCACCGTATGTACTAAAAAATTTTGCACAACCGCTTCGTTTTGAAGCCGTTGTGCCGGTCAGCGACGGAAGTGTTTGGGCCAGCACAGAAAAAGGGATCGGGCATTTCCCTGCCGATGGGCCTCCAATTTTATATGAAAACCGCAACGGGCTTCACGAGCGGGCTTTCAACAGCGCGGCCTGTGTGCAGATGGCAAGCAGCGAGGTGCTGTTTGGGGGCAACATCGGTGTGACGAGTTTTCGGCCCGACCTGATGCGGCCCGACCCGAACGTACCCGTGCCAGTCATCACGGGGCTAAGGCTGTTCAGTCGACCAGTTTTGCCGGGCGTGCAGACTCAGGAGGGTTTAGTCTTGGAAAAAAGCCTCTCAACCTTGCCACAACTCGTGCTGTCGCACCGCGACAACGTGGTCAGTTTCGAGTTTTCGGGGCTGCATTTTTCCTGCCCGGAGCAGAACGCTTTTGCTTACAAACTTGAAGGCTTCGACCCCAACTGGATTTACACCGATGCGGCTCAACGATTGGCGCACTACACCAATCTGCCGTCGGGCGAGTACAAATTTTTGGTGAAAGTAGCCAACAGCGATGGCATCTGGAACCCGCAAGCCGCTTAATTGGCGGTGCGCGTGCTGCCCCCTTGGTGGCAGACTCCATGGGCGTATACACTGTATTTCGCG
>JAYSUY010000260.1:0-2022 GCA_043718855.1 Saprospiraceae bacterium
TTTGAAGTGCCAGCCCGCTTCGCCGCCGAAGTTGAGGAAGTGGCTGTAGTCGTTGGTACGCAGGCCGTAGCCGCCGTAGGCAAACCAGTAGGCCCGCCGCAGGCCCATGCCTGCGCTCACGGTGGGCAGCACCGTGAGGGCCGCGTAGCCCGTGCGCAAGCCCGTGTTTTTTGCGTAGCCAGCAGCGGGCAGCCCAACCCGCAGCGTACCTGCCAGCGCGATCTTGCCCGTACGAAACTGGTGACGCACAGCCAGTTGCACATTGCCCAGCCCAGTGATAGAGCCGGAATCTTCCTGCGCGAACATGAAGCGCGAAGCCGGGTTGGTGTCACCGCGCCGATTGAAAACCAGCGGCAGCGCAGCCACCAAAGTCGTCTTGCGGCTCAGGCCGTACTCGCCGTAGAGTTGGAAAGTATTTTCCGACACCTCGCGCTCCATCTCGATGTCTTCGGTGCCGTTTTTTCCAAACAAAGTGCCGTAGGCGGGGATGGTCTGGTAGGCCGCTTGCGCGTAAAAACCCGCCTTGCTCCGTGCCCAGGGGCTTTGCGCCGAGGCGGGCAAGAGGCAGCAAGCGGCCATCAGGATGCAGAGTGCTATCCGCATAGATTATCCCTTGAACTCGCCCTGAATGGAGGATTTCACCACGCGCAGGAAAGTCTTGTCGTCCACCATGAGGCGCACCACCGCACCGTCAATTTTGGTGATTTTGCCGATGATGCCCGATTGGGTCACCACGTCCATGCCTTCTTTCAGGCTGTCCACAAATTTTTGCTGGTCTTTTTGCCGCTTCATCTGCGGGCGGATCAGGAAAAAGTAGAACACAAGGATGATCAAAAACGGGAACAACATCCCGAGGAGGGGGTTACTGCTGCCGCCCGGAGCGGCTTGAAAAAGAAAGTGAAGCATGAGTTATGAGTTATGAGTTAGGAGTGATGGTTAGGCTCGCCATCTTACTTCAACAAAGCCTGAGCGAGTGAAAGCAAGTGCGGCCTCATCGTTTATAGTTCATCGTTTACCCGCCATAGCCTAAGCGAAGGCGGGCATCGTTAGAGATTTCAGGTGTTTTTTGACAAAATTTGCTTTTTCGATGGCCTTTTCCAGTGTCCGCGCAGCCACCGTGACGTGGCCCATTTTCCGAAACGGCGCGGTGAGGGCCTTGCCGTAGAGGTGGATGTGGATGCCGTCGAGTGCCATGCACTCGGCCACGCCCGCGTAGTGCGCTGGTCCCCGGTGCTCCGGCTCGCCGAGCAGGTTGAGCATGGCGGCGGGCGTGTGCTGTGTGGTGTCGCCCAGCGGCAGATCGAGCAAGCAGCGGAGCATCTGCTGGTACTGGCTCGTGGCAGCCGTATCGATGGTGTGGTGGCCGCTGTTGTGGGGGCGCGGGGCCACCTCGTTCACGAGCAGTTGGCCGTCGTGGGTGAGGAACATTTCCACCGCCAGTAAGCCGCAGAGGTCGAAGGTGCGGATGACGCGCTCGGCCAGGGCCTCGGCTTCGGCGGCCACGAGCGGCGATACACGGGCCGGGCAAAGCAGCAGTTCCACCAAGTTGGCTTCGGGGTGAAAATCCATCTCCACGGGCGGGAACATGGCCACCTCGTCGCTGGGGCTGCGGGCCGCGATGACTGCAATTTCTGTGCGGATGGGGGCCAAAACTTCAGCCAGACAGGGGCCGCGCAAGAGTTTCGTACGCAGGTCGTCGGGAGTGCGGAGGATGGCTACGCCGCGACCGTCGTAGCCTGCGGTGCGCGTTTTTTGTACCAACGGCAACGTCCAGCGGCCCGACTCAATGGCTTCCACGAGCGCGGTTTCGTTGTCAAACAACTCAAAATGTGCTGTGGGGATGTCGTTTTCGAGGTAAAACTGCTTTTGCAGCCCCTTGTCCTTGATGAGGTCGAGGGCGCGGGGGCTGGGGTGTACGGTTTTTCCCCTGCGCTCCAGTTCGCGGAGTGCCTCGGTATTGACGTGCTCGATCTCGATGGTCAGGATGTCCATGTCTTGCCCGAAAGCCAGCACGTCATCGTA
>JAYSUY010000027.1:0-6788 GCA_043718855.1 Saprospiraceae bacterium
AAAAAGCGTAACAGTTTATCTGCTTTTTTCCCAAACACCATCACTCACCAAAAAAATCTGTTGGAGAAATTAGCTTGACACTGCTCGATTATTTCCCCACCACAAACACCTGCGCCTGCCCATCACAGTTGCCCACCACCAGCAACCTGCGCCCGTTTTTCAGGCGCAGCACCACCGCGTCGCGGGCATCGCGGTTGGCCCACAGGCCCGATGTGTGGTTGGGAACAGCCGTAAAACCGCCCCGCCCATCGCCCGCCAGCAAGCAACCGTTGGAAGCGTCCTGTTGGTAAGTTTCAATGTCCGAGCCGTAGTCGTTGCCCACCGTGAGCAAGTCGGTTTTCCCATCGCCCGTGAAGTCAGCGGCGAGGATGCGCTGCATCGGAGCCACCTGCGCCTCCAGCGGCAAGCGGCGCGAGATAAAACGCCCACCCTGATTCTCAAACCACTGTGTTTCAAAAGTTTGGGCTGCCAAGCAGATGCCCCCCAGCAAGTCTTTTTCTGGAAAAATATCCGTCACCGCAGCAGCCGCGTAGGGCGCGTAGCGGGAAAATTTCTTTTTCACCGAAGGCACCTGCGCCGCCAGCGCGTCGCGCTGCGCCACCGGGCGGTAGGCCCCGCCGTCGGCGATGCACAGCAGCAGGTCGAGGCTGCGGTTGCCGTCGAAATCGTTGGCGAAGAGGCGCACAGGGGCCGTTTGGGAAGCGCGGAGGCGGTGGTTCAGCCCCTCGTTTCCGGCAGCGATGTCCAGGTCGCCGTCGCCGTCGAGGTCGGCCAGCGTGAGGCAGTTCCACCAGCCAGCGGTGTTTTGCAGACCGAAAGCAGCGGTCTGGTTTTGAAATTTCTGCCCGTCCCACTGGAACACCGAGACGTTGCCCCAGTCGCTCGCCACTGCCATCTCCGCCTTGCCGTCGCCGTCAAGATCGCCGAACTGGATGTCCGTCACCATGCCGACGTGGGCAAAATCAGGGCAGAGCGAGGCCGTCGCGTTGGCGTACTGCACGGCTCCCCCTGCGCTGGCATTCTTTAAAACAAAACTCTCCGCCGCCTCCGGGAAACGCCCCGGCACGCTGCGTCCGCCCACAAAAATTTCCGCCCGCCCATCTCCATCTATATCGTGCGCTCGCACACAACTGCCTGACACAGTTTCAGTTGGTAAAGTGGCAGTAGCCCTATCGAGGCCTCCCTTTCCATCGTTTAGGTACAGCCGATCTTGGTAAAAAGCCGCACCTGCGGGCTGCTCATTGCCCCCGCTCACGACGTACACATCCAAGTCGCCGTCGCCGTCGGCATCCAAAAAAGTGGCGGCGGTGTCCTCGTGGTCGCGGTCGGCATCCAGTGCTGGCTGTGGAGTGGGGGAGAAGGTGCCGTCGGGTTTTTGCAGAAAAACCGCGCTCGCCTGACCCGCCGCGCCGCTGGCGAACAGGTCGTCCAAGTCATCGCCGTTGAGGTCGCCCACCACGAGCGCGGGGCCAGTGCGGGAGAGGCGGTAGGGGAGGAGTTTTTCCCGGTCGAAGTCCTCGAAATCGTTTTCGTGGTGGGCAAAATGAAGGCCGCGTCCCCACTCGTCCGACGACTTTGAATCGTCTGACGAGTTTTCCCGAAAAAATTGCGCTACTACGGGCTGCTCGCGGGGGCAACGCCCCGGTGCCGCCTGCGCGATGTCGAGCACCAAGCGCTGGTCGGCAGCCACCTGAGTCAGCACCTGAAATTTGCCCTCCTGCCAATCCACTTCGATACGATCCACCGTCGTGTGCGGCCCCAGCCCCACCTGAAAAATCGGCTCCACCGAGGAGTAGAACCCCCGCACATTGGTCATTTCTTGGGCAAAAATCTGCTGCCCGCCCGCCCACACGCGCACTTTCGCGCCCTGCCCGATGGGGTTGAGTGCAGTGCCTCGGCATTTGATTTGGAGCAAATGATGGGCGTTTAGGCCAACGGCTTTGTTTTCGTAAATGCCCGGTGCGCTGCCCAAGTTGTTGGTAATCAGGTCTAAGTCGCCGTCGTTATCGAGGTCGGCGTAGGCTGCTCCGTTGGAGAAACCGGGCTGGCTGAGGCCCCACGCCTCCGACACGTCGGTGAACTGGAGCGAGCCAGTATTTTGGAATAAGTAATTGTGCGACTGGGCAGAGGTCATCAGGCCCACATAGTCCGAAAAGTTGGGGAAGCGGGCCTTGCTGATGCCGCCTGTGCGGTTGATGCTGTCGGCGGTGTAGTGAAAAAAGTCGAGATCGTTGAGGTCGCGCTGCACGCCGCTGGTCATGAACAGGTCGCGCCAGCCGTCGTTGTCGAAGTCGGCGATGAGCGGTGCCCAACTCCAGTCGGTGGCGTAAATACCTGATAGGCAGCCTGTTTCACCGAAGGTCCCTGTGCCGTCGCTCAGTTGCAGCGTATTGCGCATTACCTGCCGTCCGTAGCCGAGTTGTTGCATCTGGCGGTCGCGGGGGCGCTGCATGGTGTTCATCAAGCGTTGGCGACGGCTCCAGTTTTCGGCGAGCATATCCACTGTCACGAGATCGGGGTGGCCATCGCGGTTAAGGTCGGCGAAGTCTGCGCCCATCGTGTGGTTGGAGGTGTGGCGGAAGTTGCGGTCGGCGGCATCTGTGAATTTTGCGCCTCCCTTGCTCCCAGTACTGGTGTTGAGGTAGAGAAAATCGGGCATCACGAAGTCGTTGCCTACGAAGAGGTCGGGGCGGCCATCGTCGTTGAAATCGCTGGCAAGGGTACTGAGGCCGAAGGCGCGGTTGGAGAGGCCGGATTGGGCGGTGACATCGGTGAAGCCTCCCTTACCGGGGGAGGTTTGGAGGGGGCCGTCATTGCGCAGCAGTCGGTCGGATTCGTACTCGTTTCGCGGAGGTTGTTGGCTGGCGTTTCCGGCGGTGTAGTCGAGGGTGTTGATGCTTTTGAAATCAGTGGGGTGGTTCAGGATGTAGCAGTCGAGGTCGCCATCGAGATCATAGTCGAAGAAGTTGGCGTGCTGCGAGGCGGAGAGGTCATCGAGGCCGTAGGCGGCGGCTTGCTCGGTGAACCTCACCCCCGACCCCTCTCCAACGGAGAGGGGAGAGGTATTGACAAACAGCAAGTTACGTCGTTCGGGAATGGGTTCGAGCCAAGTGCGGCACACGTAGAGGTCCTGCCAGCCATCGGCGTTGATGTCCACGACGGTCACGCCGGTTTTGAGGCCGATGAATTTGGACACGCCGCTGGATTCGGATACGTCCTCGAAACGAAAGTTGCCCTTGTTCAGGTAGAGTCGACAGGGTTGGAGGCGGGCGGTAAAAAAAAGGTCTTGCAGGCCGTCGTTATTCACATCGAGTACGGCCACGCCGCCGCCGTTGTAGATGTAGGGGTCGGCGATGAAATTGTAACGGAACTCGTCCACGACGGTAGGCACGAAGTCGATGCCCGTGCGCTCAGGAGGCAGGAGATCGAAGCGGGTGCTGGCGGTGATGTTCGGTTCCGGGTCTTGGCCTGGTCGGAGGCGTGGGTCGGGCTGGGAGCAGGCGAGCACGAGCAGGGTACAGAGCAGCAGGGAGAAGGTGGCGTGGTGTTTCATTGGGTGAAGGTAAAAACTTAGGCAGTCCTATTGTTGTCGCGGTGGGCTGTCAATAGGACTGGCTGACCTTTTTTGAATAGGACTTTCGTAAAACCCTGAAAGGGTTGAACGTGAATAGCCCCGGATGCAATCCGGGAGAATTGTGTGGTGGGTTTCATACAACCCTGAAGGGGTTGAACGTGAATATTTTAGGTGTAAATCAACCTAAGTTCAACCCCTTCAGGGTTGCTTCCACATGCATTCATAAAACCCGGATTGCATCCGGGTCTATTCACGTTCAACCCCTCTGGGGTTGTGCGAAAGTCCTATTGAATAAAATTTTCAGCCCCCAAAACTCAACCGCCTACACGATGTTTGGTTGGCCGAAATCAAAAAAGGCCGAAGCAAAACCTAAATTCTGACGATGCTCCATTTTTTAGAACAAATCCGCCAGCGCAACGAGCCGCTGTTTTGGTTCGGCTTGGTGTGCTTGCTGGGTGCTGGGGTGTTTCTCCTGCTGGCCCGCCTGAACCCTGCGCAAGTCATGGGCGCGAATGCATGGTACAAGCCCTTCAAGTTCGCTTTTTCGATTTTTTTGTTCGCCTGGGCGATGGCGTGGTACGTTTTTTACCTCCAAAAACCGACGGCTGTCGCGGCTTTTAACTGGGTCATTATCCTGACTTTGGGCTTTGAAATCGCCTACATCGCGTGGCAAGCGGGGCGGGGCCAGATGTCGCACTTCAATGTCAGCACCCCGTTTTATTCGGTCATGTTCTCGCTGATGGGGGCTGCCGCGACGGTCGCCACGTTGGCTACTGCCTACATCGGGTTGCTGTTTTGCCAGCGCGATTTCCCCGAACTGCCTGACTACTACCTGTGGAGTATTCGCATGGGCATCGGGCTGTTCGTCGTGTTTGCATTCGAGGGCTTTGCCATGGGCGCGCGGCTGTCGCACACGGTGGGCGGGCCAGACGGCAGTGCGGGACTGCCCGTGTTGCACTGGAGTTACACGCTGGGCGACCTGCGCATCGCGCACTTCATCGGGATGCATGCCTTGCAGATCTTGCCCCTGCTGGCTTTTTATGTGTTCAAGGATTTGAAAATCACGCTTTTAGCGGGCCTGCTGTACGCTGGCTTGGCAGTTTGGATACTGGCTGTGGCCTTGCAAGGGAGGCCATTGTTGAAATTTTGAAGGGATAGTTTGTGCAGTGCTTCGCAGCAAAAGAACGACAGGTTTTACAAGTCCTTTACACTGTTTTACAGGCTTTTACCTGTGCTGCTGGGGGGGGGCGATACTTTTGTGGCATCGTTCATTTTTAAACAAAAACACGCTGGCATGAAAAACGTACGCCGCCTCGCACTCTTCCTTTTTTGCGCTGCCATCGCTCAGTGGAGCCTCGCTCAGAAGTCGTTTACCAACTGCGCTGCCGCTTTTTTGGACAAAAAAATCGTGGTGGACGATTACTCCCCGACGGGCAAATGCTCGCTGCCTCTGAACGCGAAGGGCGAACTGACGGTCTGCACCGCCGACCTCTCGCCCACCAGCAGCATCCCAGTGGACAAAATCAAATTTCGCATCGCCGTTCGCGACGGCAACACAAAGACGCTGTGGATGTACTCCGGCGACTCGTTCACGAAGGTGGACATTCGCAAAGTGCTGGACAAGTGCAAAAAGGGCGACCACATCGTGCTGCTGACGACCGACAGTGAGTATGCCCTGCCGCACAACGAAATTCTGATTTTGTGACCTTACACCCACCTACCTGCTACACTCATTTTCTATGAAAAACGTACTTTTTTCACTGTTTGCGCTAGCCTGTGCAGCCCTACAACTCAACGCTCAAGGTGGTATCTTATGGGAATACCCTTCCGAATGGGAGCCAAATGAAGAAGGCAAGAATGTTTATTTTTCCTGTAACCCAGTGCATCTGGGTGGCTATCCGCTGGTTGGTGCCGAGTTTATCAGAAGCCAGGAAGTACTCTCTGTGGTGGAATGCCAGCAGGACAAACCCGCTGCAACAAAAATCCCGTTCCGGGTGTACCTGCGGCGCAACGGAAAAATCATCGAAGCGGGTCAATCAAGCAGCGCCCGGCAGCACTTCCAGATCGAACTTGAGGAGGTGCTGGAACAGGCCGAAAATGGGGATTTTCTCATCATCAATCCGGTGCGCAAGCGCGACTTTCGGGCCAAGCGGATTTTCAAGGTGGTTTACGGATGTTGAGGCTGCCACTCCCGTTCGTGGATGACTGGGGCACTGTGGACAAGGGGTGTTACTTTTGCCGTATGAACCGAGCATTTTTTCTCAAAATATCTGCGCTGGCTGTGCTTCTGGTGGTCGCGTTGCTGTTTGTACAGTCGACTTGGCCGAGCGGAACGGAGTCTATCGACGACCTCCGTTTTTCAGAAAAAGTCAACCTTGCGCTGCGCCGCACGGCGCACCGCTTGCTGTTGGAGTCAGGCGACAGCACTTCGCGTATCCCAGCGGTAGAGCGCACAGCGTCAAGTACTTGGAGTGTTCGACTGGAACGTGCGCTGAATTACGACCGGCTGCCCGCACTGTTGCAGGAGTCGCTGGACTTGCACCAGATTGGGCGCGACTACGACGTGGCGGTGCTGGGATGTGCTGACGGAATATTGCAGTTGGGCTACAACTTTCTGGATTTTACGAAAAGCAAAGAGGTGGCTTGCGGCGGGCGAAGCATGGAGAGCGGTTGCTACAAAGTGCAGGTCACATTCGCTATGCAGAAACCAGCAGCCAGTCGTTGGATGCTTTGGGCGATTCTGGGCTTCGGGCTGGTGGGAATTTTTGTGGCGGCTTGGCGCTGGAGGCCACAGGAGCAGGTACAACCTCCTGCTGCTGAGGTCAGCCCGGCCAGCGGTTTACTGTTGGGCAATTCAATTTTCGATATGGGTAATCTGACGCTGCTGTCTGGTGCCGTGCGCCACAACTTGACTTACCGCGAAGCCAAATTGCTCCAACTTTTTGCCAGTCACCCGAACCAAGTGCTGGAGCGCGATTTTATCCTCAAATCGGTGTGGGAGGACGAGGGCATCATGGTGGGGCGCAGCGTAGATGTGTTCGTGTCGCGCTTGCGCAAAATGCTGCGCGATGATCCTGCGCTGCAACTGATGGCGGTGCATGGGGTGGGGTATCGGCTGGAAACTAAGGAAGCCGAAAAACTGTGAAATTTGAAATTTGAAACCGCAAAAAGGCAAGGGCAAGGGGCAAAAAAGCAAGGGGCAAGGGGCAAAAAG
>JAYSUY010000261.1:0-5482 GCA_043718855.1 Saprospiraceae bacterium
TAACCAGTGCCACCACATCGAGCAACGCAGGTGCGCCGTAGCCCCAGTCGGCAAAGTCGTCCAACTGGTCACGGGTCAGTTTGCCGCGCTGCTCCGCCACCATGCGAGCAAAACCGGCTAAGAAGCGCAGCCGCTCGTTGTCGCCCTTGCCCGCCCGGAAGGCCAGCAACTCTGCATCCGAGAAGCCCGCCGAGCGGGCATACGCGCTGTGCGCAGCGAGGCAATACGGGCTTCCATGAAACTCAGACACGGCCAGCAGCATCACCTCGCGCTCTTGGAGGCTGAACGCCGTACCTTCTTCTTGGCCCCCGCCCAGGTGGAGGTAAGAGCGCAGCACATGGGGCGAGTGGGAGAGCATCAGGGCAAAATTGGGCAGAAAACCCAAGGCTTTCTCGATGCTGTCAAAAATGGGCTGCACATCGGCAGGGGCTTCATCGCGGTCGGGCAGATGGACTTTCATGGCAAGAAATCGGTGAGGAAAGATGAAGGATAAACAAGGCTAACCCTTGAATTGCAATGATTTAGGCGGGCCTTTTGCTTCGGTCGCCTTTCGCCTGCCCTACAAGGTTGTGAGGCGACAAAAGTAGCCAAACCATTTTCATTGCCCCCAAAAAACGCCACAGCGGCAGCACGGCTCGAAGCCCTGCTACCGCTGTAGAGTGGTAATCGTTTGCAACACAACGCATTGCTCGCCACTACTTTTTCGCCGCCGGCATCACCATTTCGTCAAATTTGATCGGCTTGCCCGTGCGGTCTCGCACCAAGCCTGGCCACATCTGATCGGCCAATTTGGTGTTGCCCGCTATGTCCTCGTTGAACAGTTCGAGTGCCTGCTTTGAGTGTTGCAGTAGCAGACGGCCATCCACAAATTGGAAAATATCCGGATTGATGGGTCGCAACTTGCCCCGACTCACCGCGTAAGCACAGAACGCGCCGTACTGCGGCAGGTACTTCTCCGGGTCTTGGTTGAACATCTGTTTGTGTTCCTCACTGGCAAAGCAGTACACCGCGCCCTTATACAGTTTCGTAATTGCTTCTTGACCCTTAACTGCCTTGTTGTCAGTGAAATAAGCCACCGGATCGTAGCCGTCAAGGATGTAGTTGTCATCGTTCAGGTTGACCAAAAACCCTTTTTGGTCGTCCGGAATGACCGGTTTGCCCGCCCGCGCCAGGATTTGCGGCCAATACTTGTCGGCCTTCTGCAAGTTGCCGCCCGTGTCCTTGTTCCAAGCATCCAACGCCCGCTGGTTGTGCTGAAAAATCAGGCGGCCGCTTTGGATGCTCCACAGGTTGATGTCAATCGGAGCCGTCTGACCCAGCGACACCGCGTAGGCGCAAAAACCGCCGTATTGCACCTCGTACTTCGAAGGGTTTTCTTGGAACAGTTTGCGGTTGGCCTCGCTGGCAAACCAGTACGTCGCGTCGTTGTGCCGCAGGCTGTACGTTGCGCTACCCGCCACCGGTTTCCCTTCGGTAAAAAACGCCAACGGGTCGTGACCTTCGATGAGCAGGCCCTGAGGGTTGAGGTTCAGCAGGTGAGAACCCGTTAGTTTGGCTGTGCTCTGGCAAGCCAACATCAGCACAGTAATCGCCACAGAAGCAATGGCTTGGGTGAAAAATGAATTTGCTTTCATAACTTAAAGTAATGATGAATGATAAACGTTTGGGAATGATGAACGAGGAACTATGAACGAGGAACCATGAACCGCGAGACACCGTGACGAAGGCTTCCCTGCGTATGGGCGCGTGCCTCGCGGTTCATAGTTCATCGTTCATAGTTCCTCGTTAATTAAGTAGTATCGCGTGGCCGTCAGCGTCCCGAAACAGCATGGCAGGCTGCCCGTTGAGCATCGTCTTTTTTCGGGAAATACGCTGATAGCCAGCGGTTTCCAAGCGTTGAAAAAGGGCCTCCGGCTGTTTGGTGTGCAACACAGTCTGCCAATGCCAGAGATCGGTGGGGCGCGAGTCGGTCGGGTAAGGCCGCCCGCCCGGCGGGGCGATGTAGCGCAGAAATTCCACCCCAAAACCTTGATCAGTGTGCAGCCCCGTGATGTCGAGCCGTGCGCCAAACACTTGATTGAGCCGCTCCTGCTCTGGGCCGTAGTTTTCGCTGTGGCCGCCCACTTCCAAGCCTAAGTTGTCGCGGTAGAAGCGTAGTGCAGCGTCCGTATCGGCGATGCCCACCGCCGTGTGGTCAATGCCGAGAAAGGTTTTCCCAGAAGGCTTTTCGCCTGCGCGGGGTTGCCACTTTGGGTTGCCCTTGCCGGGCGGAAACCAAATGAGTTCGAGGTTGTGCCCGTCGGGGTCGTGGAAGTAAAAAGCCCGGATGCTTGCCGCCGCCGTGATATAGGCCGGCAGCGTCTGCGGGGCGGTGGAGACGTGCTCCACCTTGTGTACCAGCAATTTAGCGTAAGCCTGATCCATGTCGCTCACCACAATGGCGATGTGCTGAAACCAGCGGTCGTTGCTCCGCGAGTCGGCTGGCACAGGCCGCGCCTCCGAGATGCCGAACTGCATCAAGTCAATGCGTTCGTCGCCCAGTTGCAGGTGAGCCGTACGCAGCGAGGTCATGGTGTCGGCCAAGCCGTACAGGTTGGCGACCGTGGTGCCGCGCAGGGTGTCTTCACCTATTTTTTTAAAATCGAGGACTTCGGTAAAAAAGCGCACCGAGCGGTCGAGATTCGAGACCGTGATGCCAACTCCCATGACCGCATCGGCTTTCTGGGCGGAGAGGCCGAGCGGCAAGAGACAAAGGAAGAGCAAGGCTTGCCGAAGCGGCAAGCAGCGTAGGATGTTCATAGTGAGTAAGTTAGTTGTGACGACTACATCATCTCCCCCACCCGCAGCGCGTTCGCCATAGCCGTCAGCGCCGGGTTTACTGCCCCCGAGGAAGGGAAAAAACTGGTGTCCACCACATACAGGTTGTCCAGATCGTGGGCCTTGCAGTGCAGGTCAAGTACGGAAGTGTGTGGGTCGTGGCCAAAGCGGCAGGTACCGCTCTGGTGCGACACGCCGGAGATGCCGAGTTTGAAGCCCCCATAGGCGGGGCGGTCGTAACCGTAGGTTTCGGCGATGCCATCCATGATGCCGACGAGTTTTTCACGTAAGCGGCCGTATGCCTCCAAGTTGTTGGGCGTGTAGCGCAGTTGGATGGAGCCGTTGTGCAGGGCCACTTGGTTGTGAACCATTGGCAGGTCTTCGGTGGTGATAAAAAAGTCCACCGAGTGACGGGCAAACCATTCGATATCGGTGTCGGCAGCAGCGCGGCCATTCAAGCCGGGTATCGCAACGCCCTCTTTTACAAGGTCTTCTACCTCGCCGCGCAGGGTGTCGGGGTCTGTTTTGCCCATCATCTGGATGCTGCCCAATGGGTATTTCCAGTCAGGTGCTTGGTGGTAATAATCGGCCAGAATGATGGATTTTTGAAACAACGCCTCGTTGCGCCGCTCCCAGAAAGCCACCACGCAGCCGTTGTTGTGCAGCATCAGGTGGCGGCCTACCAAGCCAGATGAGTTGGCCAAGCCGTTGGGATGCTGGGCGTTGGCGGAGCGCAACAGCAGGGCGGCAGAGTTAATGGCCCCGCAGGACACGACTACCGTCTCGCCCCGATAGGTTTCCTCCATGCCTTCGTGCTCTACCACGACATCCGTGACGCGCTTGCCTGACGCATCCGTGAGGAGGCGCAAGGCTTTTCGGCCTGTCAGCAGCGTTACGTTGGGGTGTTGAAGCGCAGCTTTCAGGGCCACCACGTGTGCATCGGCTTTGGCTTCCGTAGGGTCGGGGTAGCCGTCGAAGAGGTTGAGTTCGATTTTGGCCTCCGGGCGGGCAGAGTCTTCGGCCAGCCGAACCCCGATGGGAATAGGCGCAGGACGAAGACCTCGGCTTTGCATATCGGCTTTTAGTTGCGCCATGTCTGGCTCGGCAGGTGTCGCAGCGTAGGGATAAGGCCGACTGGCTGGCGGATCAGTGGGGTCGATGCCACGTTCGCCGTGTACGCTGTACAGGTGTTCGGCTTGGGTATAGTACGGCTCTAAGTCGTTGTAAGTCAGCGGCCATTCGGGCGAGATGCCGTCGATGTGCTCTGTGGCAGCAAAGTCCCTCTCGCGGAGACGGAGCAGAGCCGAACCGTACATTTTGGTGTTGCCACCTACGCAGTAGTGGGTGAAAGGATCGAAAGCCGCACCCGTAGCGTCGAGCCATTTTTCGGCTGCGCGGTAGCGACCCTTGGTGTACACCTCGTGGGGATTCCAGTTTTCCACCTCGCGGGGCAAGAAGCCGCCGCGTTCGAGGATGAGGATTTTTTTACCGCTCGAGGCGAGTTGGTAGGCGAGCGTGCCGCCGCCCGCGCCAGTGCCGATGATGATGATGTCAAAAGTGGAAGTTGTCATGGTACCGCAGTTTGCTGTGCATCGTTTTTTAAAACTTGATGCTGCAAAGGTGCGGGACGGGGTAGGGGCTGATGTTTACGCAGGTTACAATTCGGAAAATCGTCATTGGGTCATTGGGTCATTCGTCATTTTGTCATTGGTCATTGGTCATTGGTCATTCCGTCATTGGCTTCGCTTTTGGCCTACCTAGTAATCCAAGAGCGAAGCCAATGACGGAATGACCAATGACCAATGACAAAATGACGACACTTACTGAATATCCGCCGCGTTCCGCAGGATGATCTGCTTGCCGTTGAAATCCGACACGATGGCCGTGATCGTCACTGCCGCAGTCGGTGTGGTGAACTGTGAGAACGCCGCGCTGGCCTGCGTAAACATCACGATGGAGCCGGAAGCATCCGTCACCGTTTTCGAGCCAGACAAAGCCGTGCCGCCGCCACTGATGGTCGCGCCGGTGATTTTCACCAGCGTACTCTCCCAAGCATTGACGTTCGTGTTGATGTCGGCGATGGTAGCCGTGCGCACCACGGGTGCGTTGCCCCGGCTGACGAGCATGGAGTTAGCCGGCGGTATGTTGTTCATTTGCAGCAACTTGTTGAACTCGCTGAGTTCCAAATTCGACACCACCACCTCGATTTCGTCGCCCGGATCGTAGCAGTGTGCCGTAGTGAAGCGCACCACGATGCCGCCGCTGCCGTCCTTTTCTTGCAGGTACAGGTTGCGATTGTTCAGGTTGTTGTTCAGGCGGTCAGAAATGACGATGCCCTTGATTTTGGTGTTGGCCGGAGCCGCAGTGGTCGTGCCTGTGAACATCGTGCGCAAGTCGCTGATCTTCATCTGCGCCTCTGTGCCGCCGCCTGGATTGTTGGTCGTGCAGCGGGGGGCAGTCATGGTCGCCACGTCATTGAGGTCGCGGATGTAGAGTTGTTTGTCGGTGTTGTACACGCTGAATACCGCGATGAACGAGCCTTTGCCCGTAGGGGTCAGCGAGGAGGCGAAATCGGCGAAGCCGCTGCTGCGCACCAGCACCTTGTTGCCGTCGCAGTTTTCCAACTCCCGGTTGAGGCTGCTCTGCGTGACAGGGTCGGCGTATG
>JAYSUY010000262.1:0-2021 GCA_043718855.1 Saprospiraceae bacterium
GGCCCCTCTCCAAAAGGGAGAGGGGAGAAGCGACACAGGACACGACACAGTGTACGCCTCGTCTCCCCTCTCCAAAAGGGAGAGGGGAGAAGCGACACAGGACACGACACAGTGTACGCCTCGTCTCCCCTCTCCCTTTTGAAGAGGGGCCGGGGGTGAGGCCCCTAAATCCCTATCCCCAGCCGCCCGTAAATAAAACTCAACAGCCACGCCGGGCCGATCATCAAAAACTCCACGTCCTTCAGGAACGAAGGCTTTTTGCCCTCCACATGGTGGCCCCAAAACTGCACGACCCAAGCCGCCACAAACAGCCCGATGCTCACCATCCACAGGGGCGTTTCGCTCTGCTCGATCAGGCCGCAGAGGTAGAGGCACCCCAAAGCGAACAGCAGGAAACCCACCGCCAGCGAGGGCGACAGCCGAACGTAGTAGATCAGCGTGAGCATCAGCACCACTGTCGCCAAGTTGGGCTGCAGACCCAGCAGGGAGACCGTGCCAAACTTGACCCCGTACAACAGCCCCACCACGCTGAATACAATGATCGGGACACAGAACCAGTGGATTAATTTGTTGGTCGGGTTTTGGTGGCTCTCGCCGTATTCGGCAAGTAGGCTTTGCATCGTGCGCATGATTTTGCCAGTTGTTGATTTGAAAAAACAAAAAAGAACACGGAGGCAAAAGTAGGAAAACTATTGGTTGGTGATTGGTTGGTTGGTGATTGGTTGACTGGTGATTGGTTGACTGGTGATTGGTTGACTGGTGATTGGTGATTGGCTGGGCGGCGGCAACCAATCACCACTCCACCAATCACCAGTCAACCAATCAACCGATCCACCAACCGATGAAACTGATGCACCCCCTGCTCCATCGACGGCGAAAAACGGCCATGCTGGTAGAATCGGGAGCGGGTACCGATCTGCACCTGTTCCACCACCGCTTCATCCTCGCGCTCCACGAGGTCAAGGTCAGCGCCCGCGCCGATGCCCAGTTTCGATTCGTCCCAGATGTAACTGCGAAAACTGACTTTGGTTAAGTTGGGCTGCAACGGCCGCACGATGTTGAGCGACAAGCCCCAGGGGTAGAAATTGAGCATGATGTTGGGGAACAGCCAAAAATAGTAGGCCGACACCGCCTGCCCATAGTCCTCGTGACCAAGCGGTAGTACGAACACCTCCTCCCCTCCCCTGCCGATGCCCACCTGGCAATTGCCCCAGGAGTGCAGTTCGGTGCGGTAGGCGTTCCAGTCGAGCGTGGCTGTCAATGACTTGTGTACGAACGGAATGTGGAAGCCTTCGAGGTAGTTGTCGCAATACAAAGCCCAGTTGGCGTGTACCAAGTAGTCGCGGCTACGGGCCGCGTCGAAGCGAAAATCCTGCACTGGCAGGAAGCCGACCTTGCGCTCCAGGCCCTCCGTCCAAGCCTCGAACGGGATGGCCGGCTCGAACGACGCGAACGCGAACTGCCGCCAAGTGCGCAGTGGCACCTGCGGCAGATTGTCGTCGGCACAGGGGAAGTTTTCCATACCCTCGGTTTTCGGCATAGCCGAAAATGCGCCATCCAACCCAAAACGCCGCCCGTGATAGCCACACACGATGCCGCCCCGCTCCAACTTGCCGGGATGCTCCACCAAGATTTTACCCCGATGGGTACACACGTTGGAGAGGCACCGCAGCATGCCATCGCCATCTCGCAGCAGCAGTAGTGGCTCTTCCATGAAGCCATCCATGAACTGGAAGGGCATCGCGTCGTGGGGGAGTTTCACCACATTTTCGGCATCCGTCACCACCTGCCAGGAGCAGGCGAAGATGCGCTCGCGGCACAAGGCAAACATATCGGGGGAGTGGTAAAAAGTGCCGGGCAGCGTGGTGGCGCGGCGAATGTCGGAGTGGATGTGGAACATGGGCGAGGTGTGGTGTTTTTTGGGCGAAAGTAGGCTGTGCGGCGCCTCTTTTTACCCCAAAAAAAAATCCGCCCGTGCCGAGAGAGGCGCGAGCGGATTTTTTGAGAGAGGAAGTGGCGGG
>JAYSUY010000263.1:0-5477 GCA_043718855.1 Saprospiraceae bacterium
GGCTCGTAGAGCAGAATCTGCTCGTTGTGAGCGGTTTGCAGCACCTGCCTCAACTCCTTGATGCTCACTTTGGCGTACTGTGCGATGGTGATTTCGCTCGTGTCCACGAGGTCGGTTTGGATGCCGCCGTAGGCCCGGAGGAGCGTTTTAAGCACCCCATCGGCGTGTGGATTGCGGAGTTGGTAGTCGTAGAGCGCCTCCCGATCGGCGATGATGTGGACGCGGGCGGGCGAAATGGCAGCATCGCTCACGGCAATCCAACCTTCGAGTTCGAGCAGGCGCAGCACAGCGTGGGCAGCGGCTTGGTCGAACTTGTAGGTCGTGCAGAAGTGCTGCAAATCGAAGTCGAAACTTTCGCCCAAACCCGCCCCGACGGCCAACTGCGTGTGGCTGCCCAGCGCGCGGTACACCCTCCGCAGCAACTCCATCTCTGGGTAAGCCGTCAGCAAATGTTGGCGCAGCGTATCGGCATCGGCTGGGGTGTACAGCATGACGGAGTAGGATTTCTGGCCATCGCGGCCACCTCGCCCGGCTTCCTGAAAATACGCTTCGAGCGAGTCGGGTAGCGCGAGGTGTACCACCGCCCGCACATCGGGCTTATCGATGCCCATACCGAAGGCATTGGTGCATACGATGATGCGGGTTTTGCCCTTGATCCACGCCTCCTGCTTGGCGTTGCGCTCGTCGGGCTGGAGGCCGGCGTGGTAAAAATCTGCGCTGAACTGGTTGTCTGTCAACAACTTAGCGATGTCCTTCGTCTCTCCCCGGCTGCGCACATACACGATGCACGTGCCGGGCACCTTGCGCAGGATGTCCAGCAGTTTTTCCCGTTTCCGCTCCTCGTACAGCACCGAGTAGGAGAGGTTTTTTCGCTCAAAACTTTTCCGAAACACATTTTTTTCCCGGAACGTGAGCCGCTCCTGGATGTCTTCCAGCACCTCGGCGGTGGCGGTGGCGGTGAGGGCCAGCACGGGTACTTTCGGGATGAGTTGGCGCAGGTCGGCGATTTGCAGGTAGGGCGGGCGAAAATCGTAGCCCCACTGGCTGATGCAGTGCGCCTCGTCCACGGCCAGCAGGTTGATTTTCATGCGCTGGATGCGGGCCAGTGCCATGTCCGTTCGGAGTCGTTCGGGGCTGACGTACAGCAACTTGTACGCGCCGTTGCAAGCATTTTCGAACACGATGTCCACCGCCCGGCGGCTCATGCCAGAGTAGATGGCTGCTGCCGGGATGCCGCGTTCGGTGAGGTTGTGTACCTGATCGCGCATGAGGGCAATGAGCGGCGACACGACGAGGCAGATGCCTTCCATGCACAGGGCCGGTACTTGGAAACACACCGATTTGCCGCCGCCAGTGGGCAGCAGCGCCAGCGTGTCGTGCCCGGCCAGCGCGGAGCGCACGATGTCGTCCTGCAAAGGCCGGAAGGCGGAGTAGCCCCAGTATTGTTGAAGGATGGAAAGCGGGTCGGCGTGATTCATGGAGTGCGAAAGTACGTCGGGGTTCGTCATTTCGTCATTGGCTCCGCTCTTAGGTCATCGGGCATCCCAAGAACGGAGCCAATGACCAATGACGAAATGACCAATGCCCCCAATGACGTTTCAGGGCAAACGCATCAAAATTTAGTGGCCCCAGAGGGGCAAAATATTTGTAGAAATTCAAGTCAAAACCCTTTGAGGAGGTGCAGCGCACCGGGATATTTTCGGTGCGCTGCACCTCAACTCGTGTATGCTGGCTGGTTTCTACAAATATTCAGGGTGCTACGCACCTATTTTCCCTCACCAACATTTTGATGCGTTTGCCCCAATGACGTTTAACGACTCAATGACGAATGACCAGAATGACGAATGGCGGCTGACAACGTACCTTCGCGCCACTTTTTGCACACGCGCTTGCCGCTTGCGGCTAACATTCTCACACTAAATTTGTGACAGGGCCACAGCCCTGCAATGTTTTATGAAAAAAATACTTCTACCCGTCTGGCTTTGCCTCCTGTTTCTTCAACCCCTTGACGCACAGACACCTGTTGGAAAAAACTACGAATTCCGTAACGGCCAATGGTACAACGGAAAAGACTTCACTCTGGCTACTTGGTACGTCAGCAAGGGCGTTTTTTCCAAAAAATCTCCTACTAAAATCGACTCGGTGATCGATCTGCAAAACCGCTGGGTGGTGCCGCCGATGGGCGATGCCAACTGCATGAGCGTGGCGGGCAACTCAATCGCTTCCAAGCAGTTGGGCTGGTACATGGGCGAGGGCATTTTTTACCTCAATATTTTGAGCAACACAAAGGAGGCCCGCACGGCCTTGCAAGGCATGGTGAATACCCCTGAAATGCCTGATGTGGTCTTCGCCAACGGGGCGTTGACGTGTACACTCGGCTACCCGTTCCTGCAAATTGAAGGACCGGCCAACAACCTCCGCAACCCGCAAAAAGTGGCTGAACGCTACGATTTTTTGAAGCAACAGCGCAAAATGCTGGGCGATGGTTACTGGTTTCTGGACAACAAGGACGCGGTGGACCGCAACTGGGCGGCCATCAAAGCGCAAAATCCGGGGGTGGTGTTCATCGTGTTGCACGATGCTGAGAAAATGGGCGGCAAGGAGAACAAGGGCTTGACGGTGGACGTATCCAAAGCCATCGTGAAGAAGGCGCACAAAAGCAACTTGCGGGTGTTCGCTCATGTGGAAAACGCTGACGATGTGCGCCTCAGCATCAAACTCGGTGTGGACGGATTGGCTAACTTGCCCGGTGCGGAGTGGGATGGCAGCGGCGATACCAAAGCCTTCGACCTGACGGACGACGACTTGAAAAAACTGGCCAAGAAAAAGACCGCTGTGGTGCCGCTTTTTGGTCATGCACAGGCACTCGGCCCCCGCCCTGCGGTGCAGGAGTACCACGCCAAAACCTTCAAGCGACTGCTGGCCGCTGGGGTGCAAATTGCCATCGGCTCCGATGATCAGATGCGCACCACCCGCGCTGAGGTGAGTTACTTGTTTGGGCTGCCCGATATGGACTACTCCGCGCTGATCAAGACATTTTGCGAGACCACTCCCCGAGCCATTTTCCCCAACCGAAAAATTGGCAAAATCGAGGACGGCTACGAAGCCAGTTTTTTGGTACTGGATGACAATCCAACCACCAACTTGCTGAAAATCAGGGCTATTTCATTTAAAGTAAAAAATGGCACCTTGCTAAAATAGCCGCAGCAAAAAACCTACAAGTTGATGGCATTGAGGTCATCAGCCAATGTTTTTTTGCATTACCTCTACATGAATTTTGCGTTCATTTTCTTCACACCAACTTAACCCACCCTGCTTCGAAAGAGCCTGTTTTCCACCATTCCTTTGTCGAGTCAGTCACACCTTTTTTTCACTAAAACACGCTTAAAAAAATGGTTATCGATCAACTCGAAATGGACGAACTCACCACTGCCGTTGAAAACGAAATGGAGGCTACTGTAGCCGAAATCTCTAGCGACGACGACAACACGGACGCAGAGGAAGGAGCAGAAGAAGAGGCAGAAGAAAAAGAGACTGAGGAAGAGGCTGCTGGCGACGACAGCGAGGAGGCTGCTACTGAAGAGGGCGAAGAAGCCTAAGCCAACGCTTTTTTGCAGTTGCTCAACGTCATCGGTCCTTATGGGGCCGATGACGTTTTTTTATGTGGCGACACTCACCCCACCCGCACCGGGTACGCCCTCACCGTTTTTGCAAAAACCCGCTGGTATGCTCCGCTGGCCTCTACCACGAAGGTTTCGACGGCTTCGGCATACATGGTTGGCAATCAAATGAATGTGACAAAAAGAGGCCCGGCGTGTGCGGTTTTTCGGAAGAAAAACTGCTCGCGCCGGGCCTCAAGGCAGTGGCGAAGGTGTGCGCTGCCCGCCTTGTTTCTCACACCTTCATCCGCTTCACCGTGTCGCGCACAAAGTTGGCATCTTTCCACGCTGGAACGTCTGCGAGGCGCAAGGTCTCGTCGCGGCCCAGCGTGTAGGTGAGGGTATCCACGCCCGGAGGGCCGTAAGTCAGCAGAAGGTCAACGAACATGTTGTACGCGCCCCGGCCTTTTGACCCGCCCAAATCACTGTATTTGTCGGCGACATACTTGCTGAAGTTCACCACTTCGTTTTTGTGGTTGATGTAACTGCCCCCAGCGATGACTTGGCAGCCAGCCGATTGATTGTAACCTCCAACGCCCGACCAGTGGATGTTGATGGTCGTATTGGGGCTGTTGTCAATGCCTCCGGCGACCTCCTGAGCAGTAAGCCCTGCTGCATTCGGAACCCGGTAAACCAGTACGCCTTTCTCGAAGGGTTGCAAAGCGCGGTACACCTTGTATCCCTCTGGCAGCCCTTGGGCCTTTTCCTCTTTACTGAGGTTTATTTTGTGCCAGCCAAACTGGTACTTGTGCTGCCCCTCTATGAGGAAGGGGTTACCCTTCGGATTGTCGGACAGTTCGGGATTGGGGTCTGTACTGCCCCAGAATTTGAACACCATACCCTTGATGAGGAAGATGAACAGGTCGTCGTTTGCCCGCCTGAACCTGCCCTGAGCGTCTCTCTGGACCGCGTCCGCCTCGCCTTGACGGAGGCCGATGAGGTGTACGATGTCGCTTGACACCTCCCACTCGTCAATGATACAGGTATCGCAGGATCTGAATTTGGTTCGGTGTCCATTGATGAGGTTGAGGATTTCACTGCCATTGGCTTTAAAGTGATCCTTGCTCTTGCCCAGCAGAGAGAGCCACTGCGAGTATTCTTCGGATGGGTTGTCGTTGCTCCAGTTGGCCCATTCACACGTCAGGCCGTTGTCCTGCCAGCGCTTGATGTGCTTCTGGGTGCCATCCCCCACGAGGCCATCGGGCGCAGTGTCAATGCCCTCCACCGTGCGCACATACTCTTGAAACAGCCGGGCAGCGGCCTGTGTAGCATAGCCAAAAACGCCGGGCACCTGTTCGGGCTTGGGCATAAACCCTGCGTTGTGCAGGAATTGCTGCAAGGCGCTCACATCTGCACTGCTGGTAGGAGTAAATCCCTTCCACTGTTTGTTACCTTCATCACGTAATTCCGATTTGCCCTGTGCAAGCGGCAGATTAGCATGATAACGGGCAAGAAATTGGGACTTGTCGAAGGATAGGCCCGAGTCTGTATTGCCAAGACTGAGAGTTGCCATAAAAATTGGGTGGGTTGAGTTGGTGAAACGTTGAGAGGTGACTGGTGGAGTGGTGACTTGGTAAATTGCTGGTTGACAGCCAACGGCTAAAAGCCAACGGCCAACCGCCCAACCGCCCGACAAATGTGAGGCATTTCCCATGAAAACAAAATACTATGCCGCTCATTCTCTGGGCTGTGCTACTTTTCGCCCGAAAACGATGGGAAAACAGCCCGTCGCCGTAAGGAACGAAGGGTTGTGCTTTGCGACATTGGGCTGGAAGAAAGGCATCTAAAATTTGGTAACTGGTTAGGTGGCTGCAGCGC
>JAYSUY010000264.1:0-5476 GCA_043718855.1 Saprospiraceae bacterium
AGGCGCAATGCGGGTTCATTGTAACCAGACGAGCAACGTAGAGGGGCGAAAAATGTGGCCGTCCATTCGTGCGCCATTGGCCGGATGCGGCACTAGCATATTTCTACCGATGCTGCGCCCCGCTGGGGCTTACAAGTTTTGATGCGTTTGCCCCATCGGGAATTTGGATAAGGCCATTTTTACGAAAAACCTTGCCCTGAGACTGGCTGAGTACTGCCGCTTTATTTTGATTTTCAGGGTGTTTGCTGCGAGGCAGCATTTTTATAAAAATTTAATTCTGCTAAAAAACTCAGCCGCTCTAAAAATCGATCTTTTTTGAGCCCTTGAACCGATTAGGGGAAAATTTAAAAAATAGACCAATTTTAATTTTACAAAAACTTAACAAAAACTATCTTAACCAACTATAATTCTGTTTGATAAATTTACCCTTACCTTTGCGGTGTTATTTTTCACTTTAAAAACTCAAGTACACAATCATGAACTTGAATCAACTCGTAGAAGCAGTGGATGCCCAAGTCGTCAAAGGCGACATCATCAACGCTTTCGACCAGTTCGCCGCCGACCATTGCGCGACCCTCAGCCACCCACAAGATAAAACCCAAACCAAAGCACAGAAACTGGAAGCCCTCCGTTGGTTTTTCAGCAATGTGGAAAGCGTGAACCGCATCGAACGCCCAGCCTATGCTGTGGTGAGCGACAATGTGACGGACTCGCAGTTCGTGTTCGATTTCACCAACCGCCAGGGCCAACCGATGGTGTTTGGCGAAGTGATTCGCCGCACTTGGGCCGATGGAAAAATTGTGGAAGAACTCTACCTGATGGGACAAACCCTCGAAGGCGCTGCCCAACCAGCGGCTTCGAAAGCCAAAACCTCTGCCAAACCGACTGCCAACACAACTTCCAAAAAACCAGTGGAGACAGTGACGGCTAAGAAGTCCGCAGAACCAGTGGCTGCTCCCAAGGCAGCTGCAAAAAGCGTCAAGACCACCATTGCTGAACCGGTTGCCAAAGCCGATGACTTGACTGTGATTGAGGGCATTGGCCCAAAAATCGCCGAATTGCTCATCGCTGGCGGTATCCGTACTTTCAAAGAACTCGCTGCTGCGAAACCGGCTGCTGTCAAGGCCATCCTTGATGCTGCTGGCAAGCGCTACCAAATGCACGACCCTGCTACTTGGCCGAAGCAAGCCACTCTCGCCCGCGATGGCAAGACGGCTGAACTCGCCAAGCTGCAAGGAGAACTAAAAGCAGGGAAGTAAACCTTTCCCGGCCTCGCCTCACGGCGGGGTGTCAACAGGTAAAGCCCGGTGTGCCCTTTGTGGCGCATCGGGCTTTTTTGTTTCAGGCTGACTATGGAATCATATCCTGCGGTTGTAGAAACACATGATTGTTCTTCTTCACAAAACATTTTTGGGGCGTTTGCGATAATACATTGTTGAAACAATGCCTTCCCGCAGACCAAGAGGACTTTTCTGCTATCACTTACTACACCCGCTTGCTTATGGAACCCAACCTGAACTTGCCTTCCAACTCATTTTTCGACATTGCGCATCAAATCTTGACTTGGGAAATTGACGGCAAACCCTTGCCGAAAAACCGCCAAACGATAATCCGCCAAGATTTTTGGGAGCATATTTACATCAAGCGTAGACAGGAGACCAGCCATTTTGAGCGCTTCCTGTCGGCACAAGAGGACTTGATGCTGCTCAGCGGCAATGTTGGCGTGGGCAAATCCACCTACATCCGTCAAAAATTTGAAGCAGAACAACTTTGTCAGGGAATCATTTTTGACATGGTGGGCCGCATAGGTGCTTTGACCGATGCTGGCAACCTGCACAATGACCTTCGAAAATTGATCAAGGAAGAGTACCGGCAATGCCTGATCAACAATTTCAAAGCGTCGTTGGTCTCCAAACGAGGATATCGCGACATCGCCCACCTGATTGACACGGAGGAGCGCGACCACCCTGATTGGAACTCGGCCCGAACAGAAAACATGTGCCGCACCCGCTTGGCCATAAAAGCCTTAGTACATCTGCAAAGGGACTCGAAAATCTGGGAGTATGTCAATCGCAACTTGGGCGAGATCATTGCCGAAAACGATGAGCAGTATGAGGAAGATATGCGCAGCCGCTTTGAAAAAAAATCAGCGGTTTATACCCAAGAAGTGCTGGATATGCTGGATTGGAAGCACTATGTGATGCTTTACCACGAAATGCACCGGTTGAGCGGGCTGCCGCACGTCATGGTATTCGACAACTTAGATTGGCTACAAATCACCATCATACAAGGGGAATTCATCTACGAATCGCTGGATGTGGTGCGAGAACTTCGCAATGAGGGGATGGATGTCAAAGCCATCATTTGTGTGCGCGACGAAAATGTGGCGTACTTCAGCTACAACGCTGGGGCATCTACCAAGATGTTTCAAATCCGCTTCAACCAAGAAGATTATCTTGTACCTGGCGTGATCAACCATTTTGATTTGGAGGTGGGAGAAGGCGACTTCACACGCCAAATCTTGCAGCGGCGGCTGAGCCTGGTTCGGCGGCGACTGTACGAGCACTATCCCCACGAATTCATGGTGTTCGATAATATCATCAACCATTTTTGGCTATTGGAAGACGCGATGCGGGCCAGTTTGGGCTACTTCCGTTTTCAGGAGTTCTGCAACGAAAGCCTTCGACTGATGCTCGAACTGGTGTATGAATGCACTTTTGAGTTGATCAACCGCTTACGCCAGAAAGACTTGCCAGACTTGCCAAAAGATCAAGAAAGCATCTCGCTTCAAACAGTGCGAGGCAGCCTCATCTGCTCCTTGGCTTACAACCAAAAGACCCGCGACATCATGGAAGCCTTCTATCGGAGCGTTATCAACGAACTCACGGACGACTACTGCTGCATCTACCGCTTAATTTTGGTGTTGCTCGCCAATCAAAAGAATCGAGAGCCGTATACTTTCGGTCAGATGTCACAGCACCTGCGACACGTCTTCCCGATGCAATCAGAGGCCAATATCAGAAGCGCGCTCTACAACCTGTATTTCCGAGGTGTGCATCATGGGGAACTGGTGGTCATCTACCAGCAGAAGGTCATCCGCAACCCTGCAGACATTGACTTGGGCGCGACATTGCAGATCACCAAGCGTGGGTTAGTGTTCATTCGCACCATCATGATCAACTTTGATTTTTTCAAAGGGGTGGTGGCTTACCAAAGCGCGAAACGGCCTTTGCACATCCTGTACGACATGGCACCCGATCAGGCCTTGAAAAAGGCAAAGGAGATTCTCAAAATCGTGAGAGGCCTGAGCAAGCAGCACGTCGTTTTTATTCAAAGCACCATCTACCCCAACTTGTTGCGATATAAAAATGGCGACCAGAAACCTTTTGAAACGTACAAGCGGCAGGGCCTGAGCCTTGGCGATCATTTTCACCTCGAACGGGTATGCGACAACCACAAACTGATGTTGAAAAGCTACATCACAGAATGTTTGCGCGGTCCCAATGACTGTGTACTGGTGTTGTCGAGAGCAGAGCGCTCCTTGCTGGGGGAGGTAGTCCAACACGACTGGATCAGCAGTGAATACCCTGAGTCGAAGGGGTCTTACAACGATACCGAGGTGGCTAAGTTAATCGAGCGACTGCCAGAGCAGCACCCGGTGCGCCGTCTGTGGCAGGATGTTTACCTGGCTTATGGCCCGATCAAAGAGACCATGTCCCAAGTGCGCGAGATGGGCTGGCCAGTGACATAACTCTGCCCGGTGCGCCTACGCGGCGCACCGGGCTATCAGCCAAAAATATCCCCAAATAAATCTTCCGCCCCCCGTTTCTGAATCTTGTAGCCTTTCAGCCACGCCTTCATCACGTGTGGATCGGCCAGTTCATGGAGGTCTTTTTCCAAGCCGCGCATTTCCTTTTTCATCTTTTTGATGTCGGCATCCAGCCAGTAGTCCAGCAGCATGGGGCTGGTGATCAGGTAGGGCTGGCGGTTGGTCATTTGGGAGAGGGCGTTCTTGATGCTCCAGAGCAGTTCGTCGAGTTCGGCAGCCTGCTTGCGGAGCAATTTGTTGAAATGCTGGAGTTTCTCCTCAGCCATTGTCTCCAAGTGGTCTTGGTCAATGCGTTCGAATTCGAGTTGGAGTTGTAGCAGCGCGAGCAGGTCGTTGCGCTCGTAAGCGGCAGTGACGCGCTGCATGATCTCGGTTTTGCGCAGCCGCTCGGTCTCGTCGGGCTCGCGGTCGGGGTGGAAGGCCTTCACCAGATCGAGGTACACTTCTCGCACTGATTTGGTGACTTTTGCATCTTCTTCGGCCTTTTTTTGATCTTTTTCGGCTTTTTTCTCTTCGCGCTCGATCTGCTTGGCGGTCTTGGGCTTCTCGGCGCGGCGTTCTTGAGCCGCCTGCTGCCGCTGCCCTTGTTCTGCTTCCTGCTGCTTCATGTACTGATCGAGGTAGGCCTGCATCTTTTCAGGTGTACTCACATCCACGTCTTCTGGGATATCAATACCGAACATCTGACTGATCATCTGGCGGGCCATTGCAGATGCGGCCTCGTCTGCTTCGGCATCCATCTCGTCGTAAGGCTCGTCGGCGTACTTGTCGTAGATGAGTTTCAAATCATCCATTTCCTCTTCAGCGATGAGTTCTTGCGCTATGCTGAGGATGATGTGCTCTAATTTTTTCTTCTCTTGGCTTTTGTATTTGCCGCTCTCGTGAGCACGGTCGAGTAGCCGCACTAAGTCGGCACGGCGCGCCTCATACTGTTGCATCAGGGGGGCGAGGTCTTGAGCGATGCGCTGCTGTATTTTGCCGACAGCCTCCTCGAATCCTTTGGCATTGGCCTGCATCTGGGCGATTTTCTTGGTGAGGCGGTTGAATTCTTTCTGAGACTTGGTGAGCAGGGCTTTGTCTTTGCTCTGGCCTACAGTGAGGACTTGGTGGGTCATGTGCGTGTGGACGGGTGTGGAGGTGGCGAGATCGTAGTTTTGGGGCGGCCGAAGGTCGTGGTTTTTGGGGCAAAGGCTGTGAGTGGAGGGGCTGGAAGTTTTAAAATCGAGCAACAGCAGACGGTCATCGGTAAAGGGAGGATAGGCTCATCTGCTGCCGATCTGCCCAGTTTTTGGGAGCAGCCCAGTCAATCCTTAGAGAAACATCAAAAATAAACGAGGCAAAGCACTGACTCAAATTATTGCGATTCAATGAGTTGAGTTGCTCACCGATCATCGCTCCCTTACCCAGTTGGACTGCTGATTTTCCCGCCTGGCTTCGCTGCTCGTTGGTTCTAATGTCCCCGCATTACGCCCTCCTCGTGCCTTGCCAGATGAAAACCCACTACTCCAAATTGACAGGCTTGACTGTACCGACCTTCTACATTAGCCGTATACCCCCGAGCGCAAGCGCATTAAAAGTGTTTGTAAAAGGCCCGTTTTTTTAAAAAACAAGATCGTCGTGTCCTTCAGTGGCCCGAGGCCACTGAAG
>JAYSUY010000265.1:0-2018 GCA_043718855.1 Saprospiraceae bacterium
GGAGACACGAGATACACAGGGTCTCAGAGCACATCGTGTCCCCCTTCCGCCTTTGGCGGAGGAGGGGTCGGGGGTGGGGTTGCTATTTGAGGAGGCAAAATTAAAAGAAAAAAAGGCGAAACCGGAACAGTAGTGCAAGATTTGACCGTACCGTTACGCCCAGTTTTGTACCCGAAAATTGCTAAATCCGTGCCAACTTAGGCATCATTCATAGGGAAATTGTGTCCCAACAAGCATCAACCACGAACCGACCATTTCGGCATCAGCCCCAGTGAAGTCGGGAGACAATCGCAGCCCGCTGTTGCGCCAGCGCATCCACCAGACCAGGAAACTGCCGAGCCATGCGCCCAGCCTGCCACCGCTCCCAAGTACGCTGCCACACATCCATGTACTGCTCCGCAAAAAAGCCCGCAGCGATGAGCGCGAGCCACACCAACGAAGTCGGCCATGCTTGACAAAAGCCTGCCCAGTGCAGCACCGTTGTCGCCGCCCACATCCCCAACGGGAAGGTGAAAAAACCAGCCAACACCTTCAAAGTAGGGTCGTAGCCGATATACAGGCCGAGCCGTCGGGCCAGCAGCCAGGGCAACCAGCAGGGCAGCAACCAAGCCGCCGAGCCCAGCGCAAAGACCGGAAAACCCAGCACCAAAAAAACGGCTTCGGCGGCCATTTGCCAGCGAGAGACGCGCACCGAAGTTTGTTGCGCCAAGCCAGCATCTGTGATGCCCGCGCTGCTCAGGTCATGGAAATACAGGTCCGTTTTGGCCCGCATCGTTGCGTCGTTAAGGTGTTTTTGGGTAAAAACTTGGCTGCGCCGAAAAGCCGCTTCCGCTGGAAGTGGCTTTTCGTTGAGGGCGATTTCCTCCCAGTGGCCGAGGAGCCGCTCGCCATCTTCGTCGCGGGCATTGATGGTGAGGGCGGTCACGCGGCGTTGCAGTTCGGCAGTCAAGTCATCCACCGCTTGGTCGGGGTCTTGGTGCCAAGCGGCGGCCCAATCGCTGGCCAGCATCGGCTCGCCATACTGGACCACCATATTGCTGCGAAACAGGTTGGGCGCGTAGTACGAGAGGCCAACGGGGATGATTTTTACCCCCAGCGCCCAGTCGTGGCGGCTCTCCGCGCCGAAGGCAATACGGGCCGCCCCGGTCTTGAAATTGCGCACCCAGCGGTGCATCCAACTCACCCCTTCGGCGGCGATGTACAGCACGCCATTTTTTTCTAAGTGCCTGAAAGACTGCTCGAAAGCTGCATCGTTGTCACGGACTTCGCCTTCGGCCACATCCTCGCGGCGCTTCACGGGGATGCAGAAAAGTCGGGTCAGAATCCAGTTGCTCACTGGGTGTTTGAACAAGCTGTAGTTCGCCAAAAAAAACATTTCCTGCCGGATGTGGATGCCTACGTTGAGCGGCTCCATCAGGGTGCTGGGGTGGTTGGAGACCACGATGACTGGCCCATTGAAGTGCAAGTGTTCTCGGCCCAACACCGTGCGGCGGCGGTAGAAAACGCTCACCGCAGCCGCTGACAACAGGCGCAGCAGCAGGTAGATAAACCGGAGTATTGGGTGGAGACGCATGTGCTTGAACTATGAGATATGAACTATGAACGAGAAACTATGAACTATAAACAGCGTGACTCCCCGTTCATCGTTCATGGTTCATCGTTTCTCGTTAGCCAAGGCTGATTTGCGCAGCCGCTGAAGGAACGGCGAGGCAAAAATGAACGACTGCAAGTTGTCGTTGTCGCTCTCCAGCACTTGCTCCTTGGTGCCGCTCCACTCCAATCGGCCCTCGTGGAGGAAGCAGATGTTGTCGCCGATTTCCATCACCGAGTTCATGTCGTGGGTGTTGATGATGGTCGTCATGTTGTGGTCGTAGGTGATGTCCTGAATAAGCTCGTCAATCAGCAGCGCCGTTCGGGGGTCAAGGCCGGAGTTGGGCTCGTCGCAGAAAAGATACTTGGGCTCCATGGCGATGGCTCTCGCAATGCCGACCCGCTTTTGCATGCCACCCGATAGCTCG
>JAYSUY010000266.1:0-5454 GCA_043718855.1 Saprospiraceae bacterium
GAACGACAGCACAACATCAAAATCCTTTACGCCGTCGAAAGCGGCAGCCGGGCCTGGGGCTTTACTTCTACAGACAGCGACTGGGACGTGCGGTTCATCTACATCCACCGCGAGGACTGGTACCTCTCGATTGACGACCAAAAAGACAGCATTGAGATCATGCTGCCCAACGACCTAGACTTGAGCGGTTGGGAGATGCGCAAAGCACTCAAACTGTTCCGAAAATCAAACCCACCCCTGCTCGAATGGCTCAACAGTCCCATTGTTTATTGTGAAGAAGCGAGCGTGATGGAGCAGTTTCGAGGGTTGATGGCGGAATATTTCAACCCCAAGTCGTGCCTCCACCACTATCTGCACATGGCTGAGGGGAATTTCCGGGAGTACTTGCAGGGCGACCTCGTGCGGACCAAAAAATACTTCTACGTCCTGCGTCCCATACTGGCTTGCCAATGGATTGAGCGTACTGATACGATGGCCCCGACGGAGTTTCAGCAGTTGTTTGACAGCCAGATTGAGGCAGGTAAATTGCGGAGCGAGATTGATAAATTGCTGGCTCGGAAACGGAGCGGCGACGAGTTGAAAGAAGAACCTAAAATCCAGATTCTCAACGAATTCTTGGACGAACGCATCCAATACTACGCCGACTACGTCAAGCAGTTTGAGATCAAAAAGCAGCCCGATACCCAAAAACTGAATGAACTTTTCCGGGCCACACTGAGCCAGTTTAGGCAAGGGAATTAAAATCCCCCTCATGGATCACACCATCTCCCCCCCCTCCACCACCTCCCTCAACGCCCGCGAACTCTGGCGGTACCGCGAACTCTTCTACTTCTTCACCTGGCGCGACATCAAGGTGAAGTACAAGCAGACCGCCCTCGGCTTCCTCTGGGTACTGCTCCAGCCCCTGCTGCTCATGGCCACCTTCTCCCTGTTTTTCCACCGGGGCCTGCGCGTGCCCACCGACGGGATGCCGCCTCCCATCTTCTACCTCAGCGGGCTGCTGTTCTGGAATCTCTTCGCATCCGGCCTCAGCGGTGCCGCCAGCAGCATGGTCGAAAACGCCCACATCATCAAGAAAATTTACTTCCCTAGGTTGGTCATTCCCTGCTCCAGTGTGCTCGTGGCTGGGTTCGATTTCGGCATCGCGCTCACCATGTTCATTGGAATGCTGGCGGGCTGCCACTTCTTTTTCCCTGGGTTTTCCATTGATTTTGTGCGGTTTGCGCTCGCGCTGCCGCTCTGCGTAGGCATCGTAGCCACCGCCACGCTCGGTCTCGGCAGCATGCTCGCCGCCCTCAGCGTCAAGTACCGCGACTTCCGCTACGTCGTGCCGTTTGCGGTGCAATTCCTGTTTTTCCTCACGCCCGTGCTCTACCCGCTCCACCTGCTCCCCTCCCCTGACCTGCGCTACGTTCTGGCCTGCAACCCGCTCACAGGGGCCATCACGCTGGCCCGCAGCGCGTTTTCCTCAGCCCCCTTGGATTGGAAGGTGGTGGGCATCAGCGCGGCGGCGGCGGCGGCCCTGTTTGTCGCGGGCATCTACACGTTCCGAAAAATGGAGGCGCACTTCGCCGATATCGCTTAACACAGTTATGAGTTATGAGGTATGAGTTATTAGGCGACATACCCCATACCTCATAACTCATAACTCATAACTGCCATGCTCCCCATCCTCGAAGTCCACGATCTCTGGAAATCCTACCGAATCGGTGCGCAGCAGCAGGGCTACCTCAGTCTGCGCGACCAGATCATGGGTTTTTGGAAGAAAAAAAGTGAGCCGCCCGCCACGTTCTGGGCCTTGCAGGGCGTGGACTTCACGCTGTCGCCGGGCGACACGGTGGGCATCATCGGGCGCAACGGAGCGGGCAAATCCACGCTGCTAAAAGTGCTGTCGCAGATCACGCCGCCCACACGCGGCAGCGTCACCGTGCGCGGTCGGGTAGCCAGTCTGCTCGAAGTTGGCACCGGCTTTCACCCCGAACTCAGCGGGCGCGAAAACGTCTTCCTCAACGGGGCCATACTCGGCATGAAGCGCACCGAGACCGCCGCCAAATTTGATGAAATCGTAGCGTTCAGCGGCGTGGAGCGTTTTTTGGACACCCCGCTGAAACACTATTCCAGCGGGATGCAACTGCGCTTGGCCTTTGCTGTAGCAGCCCACTTGGAGCCAGAAATCCTGCTCATCGACGAAGTGCTGGCGGTGGGCGACGCGGAGTTTCAGAAAAAATGCCTCGGCAAAATGAACGAGGTGAGCCGCAGCGGACGCACCATCCTCTTCGTGAGCCACAACATGGGTGCGGTGGCACAACTGTGCAGCAAAGGCATTTTGATCGAGAGCGGTAAAACGGCCTACATCGGCTCCATCGACGGGGCCATTCGGGAGTATATGCAGCAAGTGTCTGAGGATGAGTTGGTTTGGGAAAGCGAACACGCCCCGTCGGATCAGATGCGTATCCACCGGATATCGGTTCAGCCGACCGAGGAGGTGCTGCAAATTTCCACCAAAGACGAACTGGAGGTAGTCATCGAGTTCGAGGTGTTGCAGCCGCTGAGCAATGTGTCGCTCGAAATCTGGTGCCGCTACGAAGATGGCACGCTGCTGTTCTGCTCCTACACACCGCTGTTGGATTTAACCCTAAAAAACCAACGCGCCGCGTGCCGCATCCCCGCCAACCTGCTCAACGAAGGCCACCACACGCTGGACATCGGCCTGTCCACCAACTTCATGTACGCCCTGCTGAAAATCGAGAACGCCCTGTCTTTCCAAGTGCAGAAGCACGTCACGGAGCAAGATTTTACCGGAAAAGACCCCGGCGTGATGCGCCCGCTCTTACATTGGACACTGGACACTTACGGCAACAAGGGGACACGGATTTGACGGATCGAAGGGGTTAGATCAGATTTCCTTCAAGATTCGGGGACAGGAAAATCCGTTTTGATCCCTTCGATCCGTCAAATCCGTGCCCCATTGTTGCCGTGGGTGCTGTCCTGCAAGTCACCCCATCAACCGCTATTTCGACACATGCACCCACTTCTCCGCCGCCTCGCCAAGCGCCTCATCCGACTCACCCGCTACAACTCCTTCATGTGGAGCGGCGACTACCCCGACTGGGCCTCGGCCATGCGCCGATGCACGGGCTATCAGGCCGACCACATCCTTGACCGCTGCCGCGCTGCGCTGCGCGAGGTGCTGGCGGGCCGGGCCGCCTACGAGCGCGACAGCCTGCTCTTCCACGACGACCGCTACTGCTGGGAACTGATGACGGTGGCTTACCAGACGGCCCTGCGAAACGGGGGCCGCCTCTCGGTGCTGGACTTCGGCGGCGCACTGGGCAGTCTGTATTTTCAACATAGAAAATGGCTGGCCGACATCCCTTCGGTGCAGTGGCATGTGGTGGAGCAGCCGCACTTCGTAGACTGCGGGCGAGCAGAGGCAGAGAACGGCTTGCCCGCCGAAGCCTCAGCGAAGGCGGGGCAGTTGCGTTTTTTCCACACCATCGAAGAAAGCATGGCGGCCAGCCCGCCCAACGTGCTGCTGCTCTCTGGTGTGCTGCAAGCGCTGGAGCGGCCCTACGAGTGGGCGGAACAATTCAACCGCCTCGGCGTTCCGTACATCGTGCTCGACCGAGTAGCCATCGGCAAAGACGCGCAGCGCGACGTGTTGACGGTGCAAAACGTGGCCCCGCACATTTACTCCGCCAGTTACCCATCCTGGTTTTTCAATGAAGCCCAATTTTTGGGCGCATTTTCTAATTACCGATTACTTGCCTCGTTCCAGAGCCAGTACGACTGGAACCAATGGGTTGGAGGGCGACGCTGCACATGGCGAGGCTATGTGCTTGAGCGTGTCAACCGACCTTGAGGCCGACACCGTCATCCCAACATCATGATTCACTTCTGTACTCATTTCGACCAAAACTACCTATCACGGGGGCTGCTCCTGTTGGAGTCGCTGCGGGCGCACTGCCCAGCGTTCCACCTGCACATTGTGTGTGTCGACGATTTTACCCACACTTTTCTGACCCAACAGGGCTACGCCCAAGTGACCTGCATCCCACTACATGAAGTAGAAAAATGGGCGCCTGAACTGGCCGACTGCAAAAAAAAGCGCAGCCCCACGGAGTATTGCTACACCCTCAGCCCCTTCGTGCCGCTGTACCTGCTGCACTATCTCCCGCATCTCGATTTTGTGTGCTCATTAGATGCCGACCTGTACTTCTACCAAGACCCAGCCACGCTGTTTGCCGATTTCGACCAGTATTCTATCCTCATCACTGCCCACAACTTTGCCGACCACATGTTGGAGGAGCGGCTCAAAACCGGCGTTTACAACGTCTGCTTTCAGGCCTTCCGCAACGACCCTACGGGGCTGGCTTGTCTGGAAAAATGGCGGCAGCAATGCACTGCTTGGTGCTACGCCCATTACGACGCGGCGCACGACCGCTTCGCCGACCAGAAATACTTGGAAACTTGGTCCGATGACTACGGCAGCCGGGTGCAGGTGCTGAGCGGCCCCACCGTCAACTTGGCGACCTGGAACGTGAACAGATACCCGCTGCGCCAAGAGCAAGGCGAACTGCAGACCGACGGGCAGCCAGTGGTGTTCTACCATTTTCATGGCCTTCACTTGCTGAGTCACCGCTGGGTGGGCAATACCTTCCACTGGTACCGCACTCGCCCGCAAAAGGTGTTGCTGCAAAATGTGTATTTACCCTACCTTTCGCAGCTGTTGGATTGGGAAAAAACGCTGGCCACAGCGGGGCGATCTGCCCAGCATCATGCCAGCATCTGGTCATCTCCAATGAAAGTACTCAAAGCAGGGGCAGTATTTTTTCTGTACCAACCCAACCGCATGGTTTACCTCAACTTCAACTGGTGCTACCAGTTTTACTCAAACTTAAAGCAAACACTGTGGCCCGCGAAATCAATTTACACACCTTTACCGACCACCGAGGCAACCTGACTGTGATAGAAAAAGTGGTGCCTTTCGACATCAAGCGCATCTTCTACATCTACGGCGTGGAAGATGTGGCGCGCGGGCAGCACCGCCACAAAAAAACCATCCAAGCCGCCATCTGTATGCAGGGCAGCTGCATCATCACCAGCAACGACGGCGAAAAAATCGAGCACTTCACCCTCGATAAGCCTCACAAATGTCTCCTGCTGGAGCCGCAAGACTGGCACTACATGCACCAGTTCTCGCTTGATGCCATCCTCATGGTACTCGCCTCCGAACACTACGACCCCGACGACTACATCTTTGAGCCATACCGAGGTAATTTAGATAGGACTTTCACAAAACCCTGAAAGGGTAAAAGGTGAATAGCCCCGGATGTAATCCGGGGTTTAAGGATAAATGCGAAAGCAACCCCAGAGGGGTTGAACTTAGGATGATTTGCGCTTAAAATCATCACGTTCAACCCTTTCAGGGTTGTATGAAACCCATAACCACTT
>JAYSUY010000267.1:0-5454 GCA_043718855.1 Saprospiraceae bacterium
TTCTGGGGGCAATCTGTCTACCCATGCTGCGCCCCGCTGGGGCTTCAACACTCCGTTAAACCCCGTCGGCATACTGAACCGAAATCTGTCTACCCATGCTGCGCCCCGCTGGGGCTTCAACACGGCCGTCAAACCCAATTTCCAAATTTGGCACGTTTGCTCTGGTAGACAACCGCCCACATCGCTTGCGTGTGTTGTGAAATGAGGCAATAGACTTGTTGCGAGACCTGAACGGTTCCCTGCGGGATGACAAGGCGGCGTAGAGCGGCATACCATACTACTGGACATTTTTCACACAACGCCACAACGCCACAACAGCGATAGGACTAAATAATTCAAGACCAATGCGTTGTGTCGTCGTGGCGTTGTGTGAAATCAAAATGTCTACTCAGTGTGGCAGCATACACCGAGATGCGGAGGTTCCTTGCGAAACAGCAAAACGGCAAACCCCGAAACCCGTGCCAAGGTCTGCGCCGCGACACAGACAAGTTTCAAGAGCGCAACAAAACCCTGCGTTCCGTTCCTTTGCCCTCCCCAATGCCGCACTCAACACGAGACCCATATTTTGAACGAGACCCACACCGCCCCTACCCTATCCGCCGCCCAGCGGGCAAAATCCACAACATGGACGCGGCTCACCACCTGGGAGTACCTGCCCTGGTGGTTAGCCAATATACCTGTCTACTTGTTCTGGCTATGGTTCGCCCTGCGGGCACGGCACCTGTTCTTTTTCGGCAACGTCAACCCCAGCATCCCGCTCGGTGGTGCCGTGGGCGAGTCAAAACACCGCATACTACAGCTGCTGCCACCGCAGATCGTGCCCCGCACCCTGCTCGTGGCAGCAGGAGAAACGAAGGAAAATCTGCAACAAGCCCTCCAAGCAGCCGGCATCGGCTACCCCGCTATCGCCAAGCCGGATGTGGGCGAGCGTGGTTTTTTGATCAAAAAAGTAGGTGGCTTGGATGCGCTGCACCAGCACCTGACGCGCTACCCGGTGCCATTTATCGTGCAGGAATTCTTGGCTTTGCCCATAGAGGCGAGCGTCCTGTTTCACCGCTTTCCGGGCCAGCACGGAGCGTTTGGCATCACTTCGGTGTGCATCAAAGCATTCCTGACGGTACACGGCGACGGCCACTCGGACGTGCGTACGCTGATGGCGCAGGGTGTCAGGTCGGCCTTACAGTTGGAGCGGTTTGAGCAGGAATTTCCCGAAATACTGGCCCAAACACCCGCTTTGGGCGAAGCCTTGCTGCTCGAACCCATCGGCAACCACTCGCGCGGCACCAAGTTCTTGAACGGCAATCACCTCATCGGGCCAGCATTGATTGCTGCGTTCGAGCCAATTTGCCGCAACATCGAAGGCGTATACTACGGTCGCTTCGACCTAAAGAGCGCCTCGGAGGACGCGCTGCTGCGCGGCGACTGCCAAGTGATGGAAATGAACGGCGTGCTCGGCGAACCCGCCCATGTGTACGATCCCGCCTTCGGGATGTGGCGAGCCTACGCCGACCTGTACCGGCACTGGCGGCTGCTGTACCGACTGCATCGGGCGCAACGCCAAGCGGGCATCCTGCCCACTTCGTACCGCGAGACTTGGCGGATTGCGAAGGAATATTTTGCGTACAAAAACCGGATGGCAGACTGAGACCAATCACCAGTCCACCAGTCACCAATTAACCAATCACCAGTCAACCAGTCACCATGCTTCAAGTTCTGTACAAAAACAACCAACTCATCGCTTGCAACAAGCCGGGCGGCTTGGCCGTGCAACCCGACAAAACGGGCGACCTCACTTTTCTCAGCCAAGTGGAGGCGTACTGCAAGCACCCGCTGCACGTCATCCACCGGCTCGACCGTCCGGTGAGTGGCCTCATCCTGTTCGCCAAATCCAAATCGGCAATGACGACCATGACCGAGCAGTTTCGGCAGCGCGTAGTGAAAAAGGAATACCTCGCTGTGGTACAGCAAGCGCCACCCACGCCCGAAGGCACACTCGTCCATTTTTTGAGGAAAAACGAGGCAAAAAACCTCGCCACAGCCTTCGATACGGAGCAGCTAGGTACCGAACGCTCCGAACTGCGCTACCGCACCCTCGGCAGCAGCGAGCGCTACCACCTGCTGCACATCGAGATGATCACCGGGCGGCACCACCAGATCAGGGTACAGTTGGCAGCCATCGGCTGCCCCATCAAGGGCGATGTGAAGTACGGTTTTCGCCGCAGCAATGCCGACCGCTCCATCCATCTCCACGCTTGGCGGCTGGCATTCGATCACCCCGTGTCAGGCGAGCGGGTGGCTCTGGAAGCAGCGGTGCCGGAGGAGACGGTATGGCAGGCGTTTGCGCCTAACCTTGTCGGCGTTTGAAAAAATGGCCGAGTAACTTGCAGTCACTCGGCCACTAAACAATTGATTTTCAACAGAATTTTTAGAAATAAGCCACAAACGCCTACTGGTACGGTTTGTCTTTTTTCAAAATTATTCCGCTTGCCAGCCCGCACAGGAAGCCAAAAAACACGCTGAAAATGATCACCATGATGCCCATAGCCACCGGAGAAAAGAAGGGAGCCGCTATTTCCATCGCTTTTTCAGCCTGTTCGGCAGACTGCCCCTGATCTTGCATCTGCTGCATGGAGACCTCCATGATTTGATCCATCATATCCGGTGCTATGAACGTCATAAAAACGTACATCCACACCGCGCTGATCAGACCGCTCACTAATCCAGCCATCGTGCCCAAGCCGATGCCTTGCCCCACGCTGAGGTAGCCACCCAAATCCCGTTGGCGGCGCTGCTGCAACGCCGTATGGATAAAGTAAAACGTAACCCCGATGAGTAGAAAATTCTGCCCCCATTTGAGCGTAGGATTGGTGATCATCTCCATATTCAGCCCGGCCACATAGGTGATCAGGCCGAGTACGATGCCCACGGCTGCGGCGTAGAGGCCAGCGGTGGAGGCACGTTGGAACATGGTTTTTTCAGGTTCGGGTTGTTTGAATTGGGGGGTGTCGAGCACGTCCATGTTTTGATGTTGTTGATCGCGCCGAATTTGACTTGCATTGGCGGCGCGACGATGAAGGAATGAATTGATTTCGGGGGCAATGTATCGGAGAGGAGTGGGCGGTGTTTTTTTTGTTCCGACAAAAAAAGCGATTTGAACGACGAAAAATGCCCGCGCAGCGGGCTAGTGCCACATCCAGTCAATACCGCACGAGTGGGCGGCCATATTTTTCGCCCCTCTGCGTTACTTGTCGGTTACAATGAACCCGCATTACGCCCTCCTCACGCCTTGATGGACGAAAAATCTCGCTCGCCCATTCGTGCGACACTGACCAGATGTGGCACCAGTGCGCGAACTTTGCCAACGGTTTACCGTTCTGTGCCTTCCTCCTCCAACGGGTTGCCATGCCAGCCCAGCCCACTCGCTTCATGTCTGATTCCAAACAAAAATTCAACTACTCGCTGTTCCGCCAGGTGATGGCGATGGTCAAGCCCTACCGCCGCGTGTTTTACCTCACGGTGGCCCTCACGGTGGTGCTCGCACCGCTCGCTGTGATGCGCCCCAAGTTGGTGCAGGTAATGGTGGACGACTACATCACACCTGGCGACATCACAGGGCTGACGCTCATGGCTTGTGCCATTTTGGGGTTGCTGGTGCTGGAAACCGTGCTGCGCTACTTTTTCCTCTACCACGCCGACTGGCTGGGCCAAGCCACCATCCGCGACCTGCGGGTGAAGGTATTTCGCAAGGTAACAGGCCTGAACCTCAACTACTTCGACAAAACCCCCATCGGCCAAAGCACCACGCGCACCATCAATGATATCGAGTCCATCAACACGATTTTCAGCGAAGGCAGCGTCACCATCCTCTCCGACCTGCTCACGCTCGTGGCCGTGCTGTGCTTCATGTTTTTCACCTCCTGGAAACTCACACTGGTCGTCATCATGGTGTTCCCGCTGCTCATCTGGGGCAGCATCCAGTTCAAGGAAAGTGTGCGGAAGAGTTACGAGAAAGTACGCAACCACATCGCCACGATGAACTCGTTTTTGCAGGAACGCATCACTGGGATGCGCATCGTGCAGATTTTCAATGCCGAGCAGCGCGAAGCCGACAAGTTCCGCCAGATCAACCGCGACTACACGGGGGCCAACCTGCGGGCCATTTTTGCCTACGCCATTTTTTTTCCCGTAGTGGATATCATCTCGGCCTTGTCGCTCGGCCTCATGGTGTGGTACGGCGCGCGCGGGGTGTTGAGTGAGGAGATCACGATGGGTACATTGGTGGCTTTTCCGCTGTTCATTTCCATGCTCTACCGCCCCATCCGGCTGCTGGCCGACAAGTTCAATACCCTCCAGATGGGCCTCATCGCCGCCGAGCGCGTGTTCAAATTGCTGGAAAGCAGCGACACGGTGCAAAACTCCGGCACACTTGCACCCGCCCGACTGCGCGGCGATCTGCAATTCGACCGGGTGTGGTTTTCGTACAGCAATGATGTAGAGCAGGAGGCCGTGCTGCGCGACGTGTCGTTCAGCATCCGCCCCGGCGAGACGCTCGCCATCGTGGGCAGCACCGGCAGCGGCAAAACCACCATCATCAGCCTGCTCAACCGATTCTACGAAATACAGCGCGGCCACATCCGGGTGGACGGCCACGACCTGCGCGACTACGACGTGTACGCGCTCCGCCGGCACGTCGGCGTGGTGTTGCAGGACGTGTTCCTGTTCTCCGGTACGGTGCTGGAAAACATCACGCTGCGCGACTCCGAAGTGACCGAGGCGCAGGTGGTGGAGGCGGCCAAAATGATCGGGGCGCACGACTTCATCCAGCGCTTGCCGGGCGGCTACCACTACCCCGTGATGGAGCGCGGGGCCACGCTGAGCATGGGCCAGCGGCAGTTGATTTCCTTCGTCCGCGCCCTCGTTTTTGACCCCAATATCTTGGTGCTCGACGAGGCTACGTCGTCCATTGACCCTGAGAGTGAGGCGATTATCCAACACGCCATCGAGACGCTGATCGCGCAACGCACGAGCATCATCATCGCTCATCGACTCAGCACGATCCGCCGCGCCACCAATATTTTGGTGCTGGAAAAAGGCGAGGTGCGCGAGTTCGGCCCCCACGAGAAGTTGGTGCAGATCGAGGACGGGAAATACCGGGAGCTGTACGAAAAGCAGTTTTTGTCGGTGGGAGTGGAGGGGGAAGTGGAGGTGTAAGCAAACAGCAAGAGGCAAGAGGCAATTTTTAAAAAGCAGAGTGCTGGTCGAAAGCATCCACTTGGTTCAGCATTTGCTTTTTTGCCTCTTGCTTTTTGCAAAATTGCCCCTTACCTCCTACTCATCGCTGTACCGCCACCCGCCCCGCCGCCCGCCGCCCGTCGGCCCGCACATACTCCCACACGTACACGCCCGCCGACACGCCGCCCACCGGCCAGCGCAGCACCGGCTCGCCCGGCTGGA
>JAYSUY010000268.1:0-2010 GCA_043718855.1 Saprospiraceae bacterium
CTTGCTTGAAGCCTTCTTTGTAACGTTTAACTCTTTTTGTTTTAAATAACATCGCCTGAAACAGTTTTTTACTGTAAACCTATTTCAGGACAAGACAACCTCATCAACTTCATCAACCCTCATCAACTCCCTCAATCTCAACGAAAAATGAAAAGCATAGAACAAGTTGAACACGCGCTCCAAGACCTGACGCGCCCCAAGCGCAGCCACACTTTTTGGGGCTTCGTGGCCGTGCTTGGAGTGGCCGCTGTGCTGGTATGGGCCAAGCACGGCGAGTGGCTGGGCAATCCGAACGACTACATCATCGGCGAATCGCCCGACGGTTTCAAAAACTACATGACCACAGCGTGGCACGTGGCGCACGACTCGACCTACATCCACTACGGCGGCATGGGCTACCCCTACGGTGAGCATGTGCTGTTCACCGACAACCAGCCGATACTGAGTGCAGCCATGCAATGGTGGAGCCACAACATCAGTGATTTGAGCAACCGCGTGGTGGGTGTAGTGAATGTATTTCAGGTGCTTTCGCTGCTGTTCGGGGCGGGTGTGATTTTTCTCCTGCTCCGCAAGTTGCACCTCCCGGTGTGGTATGCGGGCGTGGCAGCATTGGGCATCACATTTCTTTCCCCGCAGTACCACCGGTTCGATGGGCACTTCGGGCTGTCGCACATCTGGTTTTTCCCACTGCTGTTGTTGCTGCTGTGCCGCTACGAAGAGCGGGGCAGTCGCCGATACCAGAGTTTGCAAATCGGGCTGCTGGTGTGGGTAGGGGCGCAACTGCACTTTTACTACTTCGGGCTTTCGGCTTTATTCCTCACGCTGTACACTGGTTTTCAGATACTTGCCCAATTCAAGGCTGCCACTATTTGGCGGCGCATGAGCCACTGGGTGGTGATGGTGCTGGTGCCGTTTGCGCTGCTCAATATCTGGATACACTGGTCGGACTACTGCGCCGATAGGCCCGCCCACCCCTTCGGTTTTCTGTACTACATCGGCTACTGGGAGGGCGTTTTTCTGCCTTACGACTCGTGGCCGCTGTTCCGTTGGATCGACTCCAACATCATCCATATCCGCCGCATCGATTTTGAAACGCAGGCCTATGTAGGCACGGCAGCCACCCTGTTTACCGGGTATTTGCTGTGGCGAAGGTTCCGGTTATTTGAGCCAGCCTGGGACGAAGCGGCTTACCACCGGGTACACAAGGGCTACCTGTGGGGCATTTTTACTGCCGCTACCGCGCTGCTGATTTTTGCTTGCGGCTTCCCCTTCGCCATCAACGGGCTGGAATGGATGGTGGATTACCTCGGCCCGCTCCGGCAGTTCAGGGGACTGGGCCGCTTCCTGTGGGCGTTTTACTACGTTGCCAATGTCTTGCTTTTTTACTCAGTCTGGAACTGGGCGGTGCGCTCTGAGGGCTTCGGCGGGGGCCGATACCGCTGGTCGCGCTGGGCCATTGCGCTGGCTCCGCTGCTGCTGGTGGTCTGGGAGGCTTACACGTTGCAGAAAAATAAACACCTGAAAATCAACCCCAACATCGCCCGGCGCGAGGTGTTTGCCGCCTCACCCGATCACTGGCTCAACAAGGTGGATTTTTCACAGTTTCAGGCCCTCATGCCCATCCCGTACTACCACATGGGTTCGGAAAATATCTGGATGGATTTAGACGGCGGAGCGGTTTTTTACCGAAAAATGCATGCCACCGCGCTGCACAGCGGGGTGCCCGACATGGGGGTGAACATGAGCCGGGGAGCGATGGGCCGCATGGCGCGGTCGGTGCAGTTTTCTCAACTGGCTTGCACGGAACCGGAAATACTGGGCGACCTGCCCGACAGTCGCCCCATCGCGCTGATGGTGAACCCCTCGCGCTGGCTGGAGGTGCAACAGCCCTACCGCCACCTGCTGAGCAAGGCTACGAAACTGTATGAGAGCTCGGAGATGATCGTGCTGTCGCTGGTGCCCGACAGTGTGCGGGCGTTTTCCCACGAATTGGCCGCCGAGGTATTGAAG
>JAYSUY010000269.1:0-16524 GCA_043718855.1 Saprospiraceae bacterium
CCGAATCGCCGCTAACGAGGTGTTCAAAAAGTGATGGCAGAGTCCTCGTTCATAGTTCCTCGTTCCTCGTTCATAGTTCATAGTTCCATTCCATGTTCAATCTCCTCTCTGTCGCGGCTGTCGAAGCCGTAGGCGCACTCCGCGCCAACCTGTTGCGCACCCTGCTTTCCACTCTGGGCATCGTCATCGGCGTAGCCGCGCTGGTGGCCATACTCGGCCTCGGCGACGGCATGGAGCGCTTCGGGCGCGAGCAACTGAGCAGCAAAACCGACGTGTCCACCATCGTCGTCGCGCCCATCACGAGCGAAGAAGTGGACGGCATGTACATCGAGAAACAAAACGTGGTGCCGCTCACGCCCGCTGACGCAAGTACCCTCGCGCAGGTGTTTGGGGAAAAAGCCACGAGCATAGATTTGATGGCGAAAACCAAAGCGTGGGTACACCTCGCAGGTGACACCCTCCGCCGTCCCTCGTTGCTCACGGCCTCGCTCGTTAATCCTTTCCCCGACACGATGCGGGCGGCGCACGGCCGATTGCTCCAAGCCGCTGATTTTCAAAATGCCGACTCCGTAGCGGTGCTGAGCCACTTACTGGCCCTACGGCTCCAGCCCGACAGCAACTGGGCGCAACTCCTTGAAAAACAAGTGGTTTGGGCCAATCACCGCTTGCGTGTAGTAGGCATTCTAGAAAAAGGAGTCGCTACCGATGAGGATGGAGAGGTGCCGACAGTCACCCTGCCCATCCAACTTTTGTCGGCAGATGAAGTCAAAAAAAGTCCGCCCGCCATGCAGGTGAAAGTCAAAAATGTGGAGGAGGTGACGGCCATGAAAGCCGACTTGGACAAATGGTTAGCCGCCGACGGGCGCGGCGGCTCGGCTAATTTTAAAGTTTATACCAACGACTACTGGATTGAGGCGTTGACTAAGGGCATTACGATGTTCAAAGTCATCATGGGCCTCATCGTGGGCATCGCCATTTTGGTGGGCGGCATCGGGGTGATGAACGTGCTGCTGATGTCCATCACCGAGCGCACCCGAGAGATCGGCATCCGCAAAGCGCTGGGTGCCAAGCGGAAAGCCATCGCGCTGCAATTTTTGTCCGAGTCGCTCGCCATCTCGGTGCTGGGCTGCTTGCTGGGCCTGGCGCTGGGCCTGATGTTCAATTTTGCGGCCACGCCGTTGGTGATGCACTTGGCCGAAGTCAAAGGTTTCAAGGCCGCCATTTCGCCCGGCTCGTTCGTGGTGGTGATGTTGGTGGCTATATTCATCGGCATCGCGTTCGGCACATTTCCGGCCATGAAAGCGTCGAAGTTGTCGCCAGTGGACGCGATACGGCACGAATAGGAGAGTTATGAGGTTTGAGTTATGAGTTATGCCGAGCGCGACACTCATAACTCATAACTCAAACCTCATAACTCACTCTGCCCATTTTTTCCGATCAGCCAAGGCTCCCAGTTGCTCCCAGGTCAGCGTGATTTCCGTGCTGCCCATTGCCCACGACGCGACTTCGTAGGGGTTGTAGAAAAACCGGACACCCTCCTTCACGACACAGAAGTTGGTGCTGACGGGCAGTTTTTTGAACTCCTCGAACAGCAGGTCGGACAGTTTCAGGGTGTCGGTCACACCTTCTTTTTTGGCTTCCACAAACCCTTTTTCGAGCATCGGCACGAGCGCGGCGGTGTCGCGCACCACATCGGTGAGCGGCACGGATTTTCCCGTAGACAGGTCGTAAGTGCTGAGCACGCCGGCGTAACTGCCGTGCGCGCCGCCCGTGAAGCTGTACATCTCGGTCCGAAAAGAAGCGTATCGAGGGCTTTGCCAGAGGGCATAGCCAGTCACTTCGCGGCTGTAGCTGCCCGGCCAGTCGGGGGCCATTTTGAGTTGTTCCTTCAATCCATTGAACAGGTCGAGCATGGACGAGTCGAAGGCCTGCTCCAGCGGGAGTTTGGGGTTGGCTTCGAGTGCGGCTGCGGCCTGGGCACGAAGCGAGTCATTGATAGCAGCAATGGCTGCTGGATTGGCGCCGCCAGAGAGTTGCGGCAGCACGAGGCTGATCTCAGCGCATGTTGAGTCCCGGACGCAGTCCTTGGCTTTCAACTTGGCTTCTGTGATGGTGATGGGAGTCGTGGATGCAGCGGGCTTGTCTTGCTTACAGGCAAAAAAAGCAGCGGTCGCCAGCATGAGGGCGGCAAGGAGCGTGTAGTGTTTGAACATGAAAAGTATGTTGATTTTGAATGAATTAGATCGCCAACTCCGCCTCCCGCACCCGCACCACGCCCTTCAACTTGCTGACCACAAAATCCACCTCCTCCCGCGTGTTGTAGTGCGAAAACGAGAAGCGGACGCTCTTTCGGGCTGGGTCGGCACCGATGGCTTCCAGCACATGGCTGCCCTTCTCCGTGCCGCTGCTGCACGCGCTGCCGCCGGAGCAACTCACCCCGGAAATGTCCAGATTGAACAGCAGCATCTCGTTTTTCGGCGAAGCCGGAAACGACGTGCTGAGCACCGTGTACAGGCAGATGCCGTCGGGATCGCCGTTGAATTGGATGTCTTCCAATTCTTCCATTAGCCTCGCTTTCATGTAGTTGCGCACGTCCAAGATTTGCGCGGTGCGCTCCTCTATCTGCGCTATCGCAAATTCGAGGGCCTTCGCCAAGCCCACGATGCCGTACACATTTTCCGTGCCGCCGCGCATGTTGCGCTCCTGCGAGCCACCGTCGATGAACGGCTTGATGGGCGCGTTGGCATTGATGTAGATGAAGCCCACGCCCTTCGGCCCGTGAAATTTGTGTGCCGCGCCGGACAGAAAATGGATGGGCGTTTGCTGCACATTGATGGGAAAGTGGCCGATGGTCTGCACCGAATCAGTATGGAACAGTGCGCCGTGCTGTTGGCAGAGTGCCGCCACTCGATCAAGGTCGATCATGGTGCCGACCTCGTTGTTGGCGTGCATGAGCGACACGAGTGTTTTTTTGCCTCCGCTGTTCGCCAGTGCTGATTCAAGGGCTTGGTAATCCATTCGCCCGCGCTCGTCCACCGGGAGCCAGACGACTTCCACGCCGCTCGTTTTTTCCACCGTCTCGATGGCATGGAGGCCGCAGTGGTGTTCGGTTGGGCTGCTGATGATGCGCTGCACACCCAGATCGCGGACGGCACATTTGATCGCCATGTTGTTGCTCTCGGTACCGCCAGAGGTGAAAAAAATCTCCGCCGTACTGGCCCCGAGGGCCTGAGCGACGATCTTGCGGGCGGTTTCGATGACGGCTCGCACCGTGCGCCCTTCGGCGTGGATGCTGGATGGATTGCCGAACTGGCCGCGCAGCACGGGCAGCATGGCTTCCACGACTTCTTCGGAGATGGGCGTGGTGGCTGCGTTGTCGAAATAAACTCGTTGTGACATGGGGGCAAAAGTAGGACAAAAAACGGGGCCGCTGGTGAGGCGGCCCCGTCGGGAGGGAGAAACGTCTGATGCTTCATCGGCTTCTGTGTGCAATTGGTTTTTCCGGTTTTTCCCTTCAATTCTTCGCCACACCTCGGCTCACGCTGCCCCCGGTGCCGCTCACCGTCACGGTGTACAGCCCTGCGGGCAAATCCTTTACGTTCAAATCTTTGGAGAAATCAGCTACGCCGTTCACCTCGATTTTGTGCAGCAGGTTCCCCTGCGCGTCGTTCAGCAGCACCCAGAAGTCGCCCGCCTCCTTTGCCCGCACTTGCAACCGCACGACATCGCTCGCGGGGTTGGGCGAGAGCGTCACCTCCGCGTCGAGCGCGGCGGGCGTGAGCAGGCCGACGATGCCGGTGCACTGGTAAAGTTTGGTCTTGTGGCTGAACTGCTGGGCTTCGCCCGCCCAGCCCACTTTGCCGTCCAAGAAGGTAGGCCAATGGGCGATCTGGCCGCTGCTGACTTCCTTCCATGTGCTGCCCCGGTCGGCGCTGACCCAGGTTTTGAATTTGTTCTCGTTCAGGATGCTGCCCGTCGTGCCGCACATGATGATATAAGGAGAATTCGGGATGCACTCCGCGCCGACCAAGCGGAAACTGTTGCTGGCCGGGGTGATGTCCTCCCAAGTCTCGCCGCCGTTGGCGGTGCGGTAGAGGCGCGTAGCGGGCGAGGTGGAGCTGAAATTGCCCGATGTGACGAGGCCGTTGCTCTCATCGGAGAAACTCAGGAAATCAATGTAGGGAGCGGGCGTAGCGTATGCCTCCCAGCTCAGGCCGCCGTTCTTGGAGCGGTACACCCGGCCCAAGTTGGTGCCAAACCAGACGGTGTTGCCCACCCCGTCGCCGCAGTTGTTGAAGCCGAACTCGCCCGATAGGGGGTCGGCGATGCTGGCGCCCGGTACTCTGGCCCACACCTGCCCGGCGTTGGTGGTGGTGTAGATTTCAAACTCGCCGTCGCGGGGATCGCCGATGACGACGATCTTGGCGAGCGAGACACTGTGGATGTAATCGGCCCACGAAGCCACCGGGTCGTAAGGGAGTTTGATGTCCGCCCATGTCGCGCCACCATCAGTGGTTTTCAGCACTTTAGAATTTCCGTTATCGTTCAGCGTAGCCACCCAGGCTGTGCTTCCGTCCAGTGCGGTCATGTTGGCGACGAATGGGTTGCTGCCGATGGGAACGGTGTTGACGGCCCAGGTCGCGCCGCCATCTTTGGTGAGCGCGACGTAGGTTTTGGAGGGGCCGAAGTAGTTGTAGAAGCTGTCGTCGGCGATGTACTCCAGGCCGACGGCCCAGATGACGTTCGCGTTGACCACTTCGATGTCGGCAATGCCGATGGTGTCGCCGAAGGGTGGCTCGTAGGGTTTCCAGACTTGGGCGGAAAGGGGGGTGCTGAGGGTCGCGCTGATGAAGGCGGCGAGCAGACAGATGGTGTGGATGTTCTTCATGTGTGCAGGTGTTGGTTTGTGAAAAAAAATGAGTGAACTATGCTGGATGGGTTTGATGATACAAACTTCCACCCCTGCTCGCACAAAAAAACCCCGCCCGAGCTAAGCCCGAGCGGGGTTGAACAAAGCCCCGTATCTTTTGAAGGAAGTCAAATCTCCACGCCCAGATCACCCAGCCGATCCAGCGCATCGCCCCGTCGGCTGTCTGAGAGCGGGATTTTCAGGCCGTCGGTCATCAGCAGCACACAGTCCTCGCGGAGAAATTTCTTGACGTGGTACAGGTTGACCAAATGCGAGCGGTGTACGCGAAACATGAAGGGGTAATCCTCAAACTGCCGCTCGTAGTCGCCGATGTTGCGGGCGATGTGTAGCGGCTGCGGCTGCTCGACGAGTTTGATGTAACTGAAATTAGTGTCCGCATCCACCCGAAGCAAGTTGCGCATCCAGCTGTACACGATTTCCGTCTGCGTAGCGAAGGCGATGCGGTGGTTGCGCTTGTCCGCCACCGCGGCTGATTGGTGCTGCATGAGTTCGAGCAGCATCTGGTACTGCCCCTGCGTGTGCAACAGGCGGTAGCGCTCGCCGACGCGGTGGACGGCCTGCACCAAGCGGGTCGGCTCCACGGGCTTGCGCAGGAAGTCGAGCGCACAGAACTCGAAGGCCCGCTCCGCGTATTTCTGCCAAGCCGTGACGAACACCACCGCCGCCTGCGTAGGCTGGATGCGGTCGAGGAACTCGAAGCCGTCCAGTTCGGGCATCTCCACATCCAGAAAAATCAGGTCGGGCTTGGCCGTGCGGTAGAGTTCAAGTCCCGCCCGGCCATCATTGGCTTGGCCTTTCAGCGTCACTTGCGGGCAGTAAGAGCGGAGGTGGACGGAGAGCGTCTCGCGGGCCTGTTGTTCGTCGTCAATGATGATGGCGTTCATAAAAAATGTGGTCAATGTGTTGAAAATGTGGTCAATGTGTCGAGGGGTCAATGTGCACAGTCACCAATGTCCCCGCTGCATTCCCCTGACCGTCAACCAAATCGGTCGTCGTCACCTTGGACCGTGTACCGTGCCGCTGGTCGTGCAGCGCCAACCGCTCGGCAGTGATTTTCAGGCCCTTTGACTCATGCCCGCCCTTGCGCTGCGCCCGCGCTTGCTCGCGGCCCACCCCGTTGTCCTCCAACGTGCAGACCAGTGTGCCGTTTTCTTTTTTGAAATCAATGCGCAGCAGCCCGCCCTCGGAGCGGGGCGAAAGGCCGTGCCAGATGGCATTTTCCACAAAAGGCTGCAAGATCATGGGCGGCAGTTCGGTGTCGAAATCATCCACGTCGTCGGCAAGGCGGATGTCGTAGGCCAGCCGCCCGCCCATGCGCACAGCCTCGAGGGCGAGGTAATTGTTCAGGAATTCGACCTCCTCTTCCAGCCGGATGGTCGGGCGGGTGGAGTGGTCGAGTATCTGGCGCATCAGTTGGGCGAACTGATCGAGGTAGCGGCTGGCCTCCGGCCCTTCGTTGCGAAGGATGAAGGCGTTGATGCTGTTCAGGCTGTTGAAAATGAAGTGCGGGTTCATCTGGGCGCGGAGGGCAGTCATCTCGGATTCGGCGGCGCGGAGGGCGTTCTCGCGGGCGGCCAGTTCGTGCTCCAGCGCAATTTGCCGAAGGCCGTATTCGCGGCGGATTTGGCGCAGCCGGTAGCGGTAGGCGGCGTAGCCCGCCCCGGCCAGCGCGGTGCCGACCAGCAGCCAGAACCACCAAGTTTGCCAGTAAGGCGGGCGGATGCGGATGCGCAGTTCGCGGGACAGGGGGTTCCAAACGCCGTCGGAGTTGGCGGCCCGGATTCTGAGGGTGTAGCCGCCGGGCGGCAATTTCGCGTAGCGAGCAAAGCCCAGCGCGCCAGGCGGCAGGTCCACCGGGTTTTCGTCGTAGCCTTCGAGTTGGTAGCTCAGGCGGTTGCGGGCGGGGTCGCTGTATTCCAAGGCCACAAAATCAAAGGACAGCGTGTTTTCAGAAAAAGGAAAATCTAGGCTCCGCCGCTCGCCGATGAAAGTATCAGACACCCACGCCAAGTCGTTGACTTTCAGGCCAGTGATCTGAATTTTGGGCAACGTCTTCACATCCTGGATCGCGTCGGGGCGGAACACGTTGAGCACGTCGCGGTTGCCCATCCACACTTCGCCAGAGCGGGTAAGCCAAGCGTTGGAGTAAAACTCGTCGGCCCAAACCCCGTCGCTGCGGGTGTACTGGCGGACAGTGTTGCTGTCTGGCGAGTAGCGCAAGATGCCCCGGTTGCTGCCCATCCAGAAGCGGCCCGTGCTGTCTGGGATGACCGAGTAGAGGTACTGGTTGGGCAGGCCGTTCGTCTCGTTCAGCACGGTGTACTTGTCGAAGGTGTCTTTGTTCATGCGTACCAGCCCGGAGGTGGTGGCAAGCCAGATGCTACGCCCGTCGGGGTCTTCGTGCGCTGCTTTCGTGTAGCCGAAGGAATACTCTTTCGATTCCTTCGTGCGCGGCACGACGCAGAGTGTGGCAGCATCTTTTCCGATGTAAAATGTGCCGTTGCCGTCCTCGTGCATCCAGTCTACGTATGTGCTGTCCCACCGCTCGAAGCCAGCAGCGGGCAGGATGCGGAGCTTCTCTTGCGGCCCCTTTGTTATTTCAAAAATGCCGCCCTTGCCGCTGACGAGCAGTCGGTGGTCGCTGGTTTCAAGGCCGAAGGCCAATTCGCTCCTGGCAGATATTTTTTCAAAACCGCGACTCGCCGCCTTGCGCCAGAACACGCCGCTACGGGTGAGCGCCCACCAGTCGCCCGCATGGTCTTTCAGTAAAAAAACTACCTGCTCGTCGGGCAGGAAACGCCCTGCCGCGCGGCCGTTTTTCAGCACTAAAATACCAGCGCCCTCGGTGGCGCACCACATTTGCCCATCGCCGGCTTCCACCAACGAGGTGATCGAGAACGGTCGGTCGCGGAGGGCAGGAAACAGCGACCGGAGTTGGAGGTGCCCGAATTTCTGTTTGCGCAAATGGGCGTGACTCAGCCCCGTGTTCCACTGCGAGAGCCAAAGGTTGTCCGTACTGTCGCGGTGCATCTCTTCCACCTCGCGGTCGGGCAGCGACATGGGGTTATCGGCTTCGGGGAGAATTTGGCGGGTGAAGCGGCACCTTTTTTTGTCAAAAAGCCACACTCCGCCGACGGGCGACGACAGCGCGAGGGTGCTGTCGTTCATGGGCATAATCGCCCAAAATCGCTCAATTTTCCCCAAAATCGGCTGGAAAACCCGGTACGCCGAAGTCTTGGGATTAAACCTAACCAATCCTTGCCGACTGGCTAACCAGAGCAGCCTGTCGGATTCGAGGTAAATGCTCGCCACGCCCAGCGGCGGCATCCCCCGCTCTTTTCCGGTAAAAAAATGCCGCACCGATACTACGCCCGCTGTGTCGTCAAGCCGAGTATACTGGATGCCCGTGCTGTCGCGGAAGAAACTGCTCCAGATGCCGCGCACGGCTCCAGATGCCGCCGTGTCCACGACACAGCGCACTCCGCTGAGGTGACCTTTGCAGGGCGACTGCCGCTCAATGCGGGTGTCGAACCAGTAGAGCTCCTCTTCCTCTCCCGCTCGTAGCCAGAGCCGCCCGGCCCGGTCGAAATGAAAAGCGTAGTAGCCTTTTTCGAGTACCTGCCCGGCGGCGTTGTGTATGCGGAACACCGCGAAGTCGTCGGTGCGGCGGCGGTAGCAGTTGACGGCCTCGTAGGTGCAGAACCAGAGGTCGCCATTGGGAGCCTCGAAGAATTGGCTCTGCATATTTTTCCCGACCATCGCGTGGCTGTTCTGCGGGTTGGGGCGATAGACCCGCACCGAATGGCCGTCGTAGCGGTTCAATCCGTCAATCGAACTTACCCAGACGAAGCCCCGGCTGTCGTGCAGCACAAAGGAGTTGACCGCCTGTGAGAGGCCCTGTTCGGGGGTGAGGCGGTGGAAGAAGGAAGGGAAGGGCTGGGCGAGCAAATAGCCGAAAGCATCCGAAACGACGCTTCCAAACAGCAAGCAGAGCAGCGTGCAGTGCCGTCGACTGACTTTATAAAAGCCCCGAATTTGCAGGGGCATCATCTTGGAGGTAAACATTGAGCAGTGCGTCCCCATTTTGGTAGGCGGCCTGAACGACAAATGTAGGTTGTGCATTGGGAGCATCCCTGTTCGGCAGCAATGCAAAAAACACGCGCAGCTTGAAAGCATCAGGAAGGGTAAACATTACTTCAAGGTCGTCAGTCCGGTCAAAAAAGGCTGAAAACGAAAACGGTTGTGTAGCTATCCTGCTCTGCGCATCGGCTAATGAAATGGCACGGATGTCGTCGTTGGGATTCCCCGCCACCCCCGCATAGTGGCACTCTGGCGGGCAAGGTTCCGTATCCAGCAAAACAAAGTCGGTCAGGTTGTTGCCTGTAGAGTCAATTCCTACTGCCATGACAGATAAATACGAAACACCGTCTATGCTCGTGTTGGCGGAAAAGAACCGAATGCCTTGACAGCCAGCTATTGCCAAAAGCCGATTCAGGTCAGTAATGGGGAAAGTAGCATAGATGACAGGGTTTAGAAGAAGATTACTGGGGATGGCCCCGACCTTTACTTTTGCCATGACAAAGTTGATTTTGAAAGTGAAGTAAAAAGTGTGTGCGAATCAACGAAATGTCTGTCAATTCACGGCATTCTATTTTTATCACCCAGCGAAACATCAAATCTTCCGAACGAGTGGGCAGAAGTTTTGAACGAAGTAGGGGTTTTAATTTTGGTCCCTGTCCAGTTTTCAAGTAATGCTGGGCTGCAAGCAGCATCGTTGCCGACACCCTAGACCGGATCAATTCAAGCAAAATCCCCAACTTTCTTGCGTCCTTTGCCGCTCAAATTTTTCGGCACATGCGATTCAAACTCACCCTCGAATACGACGGCTCGCGCTACGCGGGCTGGCAGTTGCAAAAAAACGACCGCTCCGTGCAGGGCGAACTTCTGGCGGCGGCCGCTAAAGTTTTTGGTACCGAACAGATCGAAATTTATGGGGCAGGCCGTACCGATGCAGGCGTACATGCCCGAGGTCAAGTGGCTCACATGGAAGTGCCAGCCACCAAACTCCCTGTGGATCAGATACTCATGCGCCTCAACGACGAACTCTCGCACGACATCAACATCCTGCGGGTGCAGCCCGTGAACGCACGTTTCCATGCTCGCCACGATGCCCGCAGCCGCAGTTACGTGTACCAAATCTCGAAGCGGCGCGATGCTTTCGGTAAAAAATATGTGTGGTGGGTGCGCGACCGCCTCAACGTGGAGGCCATGCAAGAGGCAGCGGCGCGGCTCGAAGGTTTCCACGATTTTCGCTCCTTCGGCGATGTGGAGAAGCCCGATCAGTCCACGCTCGTGGACCTCGACCGGGTGGAGATCACGGAGGATGCCGACCGGATTTACATCCACATCACCGGCTCCCATTTTTTGTGGAAAATGGTGCGGCGCATCGTGGGTGTGCTGGTGGAAGTGGGCCGGGGCAAAATGACGGGCCAAGAGGTGGAGCATTTTCTGAAAAACAACTCCCGCGAGCCAGCCCGCTTCACCGCGCCGCCTTCGGGGCTGTTTTTGGAGAAAGTGGGGTATTAAGCAGTGGCAAACCCAGTGTGCGGACGAGCGTAGGCCGGGCGAAAGCCCAGCACAATGTCTTCCCTCGGTATACCTTTCTCCATCAGTACGTCCACCACGTCGCGTTCTGTGATGTTGCGCTGAAACCACACCTTGCCATCTTTGATATCGAAGTGGAACACTACCGTAAAGATGTAGCGAGCATCCTGCCATCCAGATTGCAAAAGTTGGAAGTGGCTATTTTCTCGGTCAATGATGACATAGCTGTCGATGTCAGGCATATTGGCCGGCTTTATCTTGGCGTATTCCTGAAGGTACGCGATGATGATATCCTGATACTGTTTTACTTTATCCATGACTTTATCTGCTTGAGGTGAGGGTTGTAAACGACGACTTTTGCTTGGATGCGCTGTATGGCTCGTTGGACAGCAATTTCTTGAAAAAAGCCATTCCATGCCTCTTCGGGTATCCCCAAAAACAGTACCCTATCTGGCTCAACCATTTCTAGGGCAACAAAGTAATCGTTGAATTGTCCGACCGCCCGGTGAAATTCGTTCACATCGGAAGGGCCTTCAAAACTTTTGAGTTCTATGGCAATCTTTTCGCCAGGCTTTTCCGCTGCCAACAGTTTCTCTGCCCCAAAATCAATCTCATATCCGATGTTGCCTACCCTGAGCGGGTATGGGTCGTGTGTGATCGTCCATCCATCTTTTTGCAATGCCCGTTTGAAATTGTCGTGGTAAAAATCTTTTGCCATGTTTTTTGGACAAAATTAACGGCTTTTATCAAAACCCCTCCTACAGTTCTGAGCTATAGGAGGGGTTTTCTATCATTCATCATTTCATCAATTTCCCAGTGTGCCACAGCGCCTCACCCATCTTGCGGACGCGGACGATATACATACCGCGCGGCAGGTCGCTGATGCGCACTCGATCTCCGCCAATGAGGTCGGTGGAGTCGCGCCAAATTTTGCCCTCCATGCCCACGATTTGGTACTGATATCGCTGGCCTGATTCGAGGCCCAGAAAGCGTACCGTGTTGCCAGTGGACGGGTTGGGCGAAATTTTCAGGTCTTCCATCGACGTAGGCTCCGAGCCTGACGACACGGCCCCAGCAAACAGCCACTTGTAGGCATCGGGGAATTCGCGGGCCCAAAACCACTCCGCGTGTTGGCCGTCCGAGCGGGTTTGGAAGTTCATCTCCGAAGGTGCGAAACCGTTGTTTTGCAGCGTGTTGTACATGGTTTGCATATCGTCCACCACATAGTTAGAAGCGTTGCCATCGCCCTCCTCGTCGGTGCCAGCGAGGAAGTAGAGGCGCATCGGCGCTTGGTGGCCGTTGGCGTTGATGAGGTCTTTTTCGCTCTGGCGGGCAAACCAGAACGACGGCGAGAGCAGCCCGCCCTTGCCAAAAGTCTCTTGAAACTCCACCGAGCCGTAGAACGAAATCAGCCCGCCCATGCTGCTGCCCATGATGCCTGTGGTGAGGCGGCCCGGCAGGGTACGGTAGTTGGAGTCGATGTGCGGCTTCAGGGTTTTCATAATAAAATCTATGTACTCGTCGCCCTGGCCGCCGCCGTACTGGGCGTTCACCCAAGGCGAATACTCGTTGATACGCTCGCCGCCGCCGTTGTCGATGCCCACCACGATGCAACCGTAGTCGCCCTGCTGGTGCAGGGTATTGAGCGATTCGTCCACCTTCCATTCATTGCCGCCAAAAGCCGTTTTTGAGTCGAACAGATTTTGAGCATCGTGCATATACAGCACCGGGTATTTTTTTGCAGTCGTCTGATAATCAGGCGGCAAGTACAGCCAGATGCGGCGCTTGCGGTTGAGTTGCGGGATGTTGAACTGGTTGTTCAGAATGGTCACGTTGGGTGCCGCCGTGCCGCCGCCCACGCTGCCACCGCCGAGGTCTTCCCAAGTCAGAATGCTCAGGTTGACGGTGGTCGCTTGGCCACTGTACGTCAGTTCGCGGTCGGGCAAGAAAGTGCCGTTGGCATTGCCCTCCACCGTTGCCCAACTGCCGCGCGTGAACTTGAATTTCATCTGCCCGGTGGGCGGTGTGAAGGTGATGGTGTACTGGCCGTTGGCATTTTGGGTCAGCGTTTTGGTCGCGTCGGCGGGGTTCCAAGTGTTGAAAGTGCCAACGATGTAGATTTTGGCGTTGGCCGGGGTGTTGGCCGGGATGGAGGTGACATTAATCGTCAGTTGAGCCTCTGCCAATGGCAAAAAGCCAACAGCCAACAGCAGGGCAAGCAGGAGGAATCGAATCAGTTTTTGCATAAAAATTGGATAATGGTTTGGATGAAAAGGTGATGATAAAAATCGCCGCAAAAGTCCGAATTTTGCCCGCCAAATCCACCACATCTGGCTCAAATCGCCAGAGATATTCACCCGTTCAACAATTCAACAACTCATGTTTCACCTGACCGAAGAGCATAAGGCCGTACAAGAAGCAGCCCGCAATTTTGCCCAAAATGAACTCAAGCCTGGCGTAATCGAACGCGACAGCAAGGGCATTTACCCCTACGAGCAAGTTCGCATGATGGGCGAACTCGGTTTCCTCGGCATGATGGTGCCGCCCGAATATGGCGGCGGCGGCATGGACACGATGTCGTATGTGCTGGCGATGGAGGAGATTTCAAAAATCGACAACTCCTGCTCGGTCATCATGTCGGTCAACAACTCGCTGGTGTGCTGGGGCGTACTGGAGTACGGCACCGAGGAGCAAAAACAGAAGTACCTGCCCAAACTGACCACCGGTGAATGGATCGGCTCCTTCTGCCTCTCCGAACCAGAGGCTGGCTCTGACGCGACCAGCCAACGCACGACTGCGGTGGATATGGGCGACCACTACCTGCTGAACGGCACCAAAAACTGGATCACCAACGGGGCTACCTCCAAAGTACACCTCGTGATGGCCCAAACCCACGTGGAGAAGGCGCACCGGGGCATCAACTGCCTGATTGTGGAAGCCGATTGGGAAGGCGTGAGCATCGGCGCGAAGGAGGACAAACTGGGCATCCGCTCTTCCGACACGACGAGCATCATGTACACCGACGTGAAAGTGCCGAAGGCCAACCGCATCGGGGAGGACGGCTTCGGGTTCAAATTTGCCATGAAAACCCTGTCGGGTGGGCGTATCGGCATCGCTTCGCAGGCGCTGGGTATCGCTTCAGGTGCCTACGAACTAGCGGTGGCGTACTCCAAGGAGCGCAGCGCATTCGGCAAGCCCATCAGTCAGCACCAAGCCATCGCCTTCAAAATAGCCGATATGGCGACCGATATCGAGGCTGCCCGCTTGCTGGTACACCGTGCTGCGATGCTGAAAGACCGCCACGAAAATTACGACCAGGCAGCGGCTATGGCCAAACTATTTGCCTCAGATGTCGCCATGAAGCACACCGTAGAGGCCGTGCAGATACACGGCGGCTACGGTTTTGTGAAAGAATACCATGTGGAGCGGCTGATGCGCGACGCGAAAATCACCCAGATTTACGAGGGCACCTCGGAGGTGCAGCGCATCGTGATTTCGCGAAATGTGCTGAATGGGGAGTTGTACGTTTGAGGGGTGTCGGGCCAAAAATCCTGCAATCAATCCTCTATCTTTGTAAAAAATAAGAAGACTCATGACCGCAGCCACACAAACGCAGTCCGTTGCTAATTCATCCGCGCCAATCGTAGCCAATCCTGCTGCCGCTCGCCCTGCTGTACAGCGCAGCAAGGAGCCTAAGTCATTGACTTGGAAGGAGTTTCAGCGTCGGTACCTGAACCGCGAGGACGGATTTAAGTACGAATGGTCCAACGGCAAGGTTGAAAAAACTCCCTATGCAATGAATGTACAACAACTCTACATTTGGAAGAACCTCAACCGCCATTTTCAAAATTTGAAGCAACAGGCTTTTACCAACGGTGAACTCACGACGGAGACAGATACTTTTTTGACTGAATTGTTGCACCGCCGCCCCGACCTTGCCTACTTCACGGATGAGCAAATTGACGCTGCGGTGGACAACCACATACAAGTGCCCAATTTCGTGATCGAAGTCGTTTCGCCCTCCGACAACGCGAACAAAGTCAACAAGAAGGCCTTGGTTTATTTCAATGCAGGTGTACGCGTGGTCTGGAACATCTTCCCCGAACTGCAAGAAATACACGTCTACGAAAGTGCTACGCGCATCCACATCGCCCGGGGCGAAGCACTCTGCTCCGCTGAACCCGTGATACCGGGCTTCGTGCTATCGGCGGATGCCGTTTTTGCGCGGTGATGTAGGTTGATAAAGTTGATGAGGTTGATGAGGTTGATGAGGTTGATTATCAACCTCATCAACTTTATCAACTTTATCAACCTCATCAACTTTCAAAACGGCAGCCCATCCAAGTCACCGCCGGTGCTGGCGGGTGCGTCCGTGTAGTTCGGGAACGGATCGGAAGGGAATTTAGGATCAGCATTGGCGGTGTGCATGCCGCTTTCGGATGCGGCACCTTCGGCTACATCATCGGCTTTCTCTACCCGCCAAGCATTGAGGTTGGTAAAATACTTGCCCTGCCACTCGCGCCCCCGCAAATCGAAGTGAACCTTGATGCGCTCACCTTCCTGAAACCCATCCAACTGGGTGCAGCGCTCTTGTACTGCCTGAAACTTGACCATCTGCGGGTAGTTGCCATCGGGTACTTCAATAACAAATTCGCGAGCCTGAAAACTTCCCGATTTCTGCTCTGTAGGGAACAGTCGGTGCAATTTGCCCTCTATTTCAAAAGCCATATTTGGAATGATGAATCCCGACACAGGTCGGGACAAGTTAAGAATGAAAAATGATGAATGGCTGCTGTGGCGGCGTTTTAGGGGGGCAAAAATGGCGCATTTCATTGGATATTTGTCCATCGCTACATCCTTTTTTTGGGGCTTCCTTCCGAGTCGTGGCACGATTGAAAGACCTTCCTTTCGGCAGCCTCCGCAAGCGCATGGCTCGGCTCAAATCCCCAAATCCCCATCTAATCAAATCCCCAATCCCCCGCTATTTCAGCCTGAACATTTGCTCGTAGTAGCCCGGCCGGTTGGGGCTGATGACGTAGGCGTATTTTTTAGCCACAATAAACCGGTAGTCGGCAGAGTACAGGAAGACCTCAGGCACCTGATCGTGGAGGATTTGCTGCGCTGCCGCGTAGGCTGGGAAGCGGGCCAGCGTGTCCTCTGTAAGACGGATGAAGGATACATGGCGGTCAAAAGCCGTGTCAGCGAATCCGCCCCGGTTGTCGCCCCCCAGCGAGGCGAGGCTGGCAGAGTGGTAGTTTTGGTACATATCAGCCCAGCCGCCGTTTTGGGCGGCAGCAAAAATGCCTGTCTCAAATTGGCCTGCGCGGGTCAGTTCGCTGATTTCCTTGATGGATTTGGAAGCGAGCAGGATTTTCACTCCGGCCAGCGCCGCGCTCTGCACGATGCTGGCAGCCACGAGTTCCGACACCTTCGGCGAGGGGGTGGCCAACATCTCCAATACCAGTTCGACGCGCAGCCCATTCAGCATTTTGTCTACCGTACCGTCATTGTTGGTGTCCGTCCAGCCTCCAGCGGAGAGCAGGCGCTTGGCCTCCTCAATGTTGTAGTTGTACAGCGGTGTTTGCTTGGCGTAGTACGACTTGCGGGGATTGATGGGCCCTACGGTACGCTGGGCCAAACCGAGTTGGATGTTTTTGATGAAGTCGTCGTAGTTCACCACATGGGCGAGTGCTTGACGCACAGCCAGTTCGTTCAGTTTGGGCTTGCTCAGGTTGAACACCCAGCGGGTGTAGCGCGTCGTCCAACTCGTCGTGAAATCGTACTTGGCGGCCAGCGCCGGGTCTTTTTCCAACTCGCGGAATTTGGCCGGATTCATGTCCACCGCGATGTCCAACTGCTCGTTGCGCAGCATATTTTCCACAGCTGTTTCGTCGGTCACCACATGGTACACGATGCGGGCTGGGTAAGCGGCCAGCATCGGGTTGGCGGCGGTGGCTTTGTCGCCCCACCAGTTTTGTTTTTTCACGAGG
>JAYSUY010000270.1:0-2008 GCA_043718855.1 Saprospiraceae bacterium
CAAAATTTAAAACCGCAAGACCAAGCGTACACAGAGATGCCGACATCACGGATTTACATTTTGCGGTTAAAATTTTGCGGTTGCCTTTTTGCCCTTTGCCCCTTGCCTTTTTGCCCCTTGCCCCTTGCCCTATTCCCTCACCACTTTCCCCCTCGCCACGCCTGTACCCGCCCGCACCCGGTACAGCCCCATACTGCCCGGCGCGACGGCCTCAGCGGGTATCTCCACCTGCTGCTGCCCGCTGCCCAGCACCTGCTCTTGCCGCCAAGTGAGGCGACCGCCGAGGTCAAATACTTCGAGCAGCACTGGCATGGCTTCGGGCAGTTCGATGTTGACCAAAGCCTTGTCGGTGAAGGGATTGGGCGCGGCTGGTGTGGCGCGGAGAGGCGTTTCCGCAGGGCCGTGTACAGGGAGTGTACCAGCGAATCTCAATTTGACTTTGTATGTTTTGTTGGGGTCTCCACACTTCGTAAATGCCCACGGCAAGATGCCGTTGCCGATGCGAAGCACATCTTTGAGATCAACCGTCTCGGTGGTGGCAATCTTTACCTGAAATTTTAGCGGAAAACTCGTCGCTCCCCTAAAAACAGTTATTCTGAAGGTGCTGTCATTCAAAGCATGGAGATTGACAAGGGAAGACACGCCCACAATTTTCACCCCTGACGAAGTGAGTAACTCTACTTGCAGGCTGTTTACAGAAGACAGGAATGCGGCAGTGGTCACATCCAATGTCGTGTTGGCTGGTATAATAACATCTGGCAAGGTCATAAAAGCTGTGTCTGCATATTGAGTTGGGCCAGTGTAGGGGCCAGTTGTGTTGACATCTGCATCTACGTCTCCTATTTTGATGCCCAGCACATTCAGCGTGTCGTTGTGGTAAGCCTTAAATTGCTGCAAAGGGAGGGTGATGTCAAAAGGAGTTTTGAACGGGTTGGACGGGTCGGGAAACGTGATGAACTCAGGCAAAAACTGCCAAGTCAAGATATTGGGCCACTTGGTGTAGATGCCCAAGATAACTCTCTGTAGTTCTACCAGATCGGAAGTGATCATAGAGCCGCTTCGGTTGATATCTGTCGCAACCATGGCAAAGGGGGAAGAGAGCGGTTCCAGCCCCAAGATATGGCAAGATATTTCCTCCGCATCCAGCATGGACAGGCCGTTAATCAGTTGGTCTTCAAGGCCGCTGCTGTCTTTAGTGGCATAAATCCCGATAGGTGTATCGGCTGGAAGCCCCGCCACAGGCACCAGCACTTCGGCGCAATGCTTTCCGGGGCCAGTGGGTACTGTGTAGACAATCCCGTTGACCGAGACCTTAATCATCGTGTTGTTGATGGGCTTCTGGTTTTTCCAGACACGGGTGCAGCCGATGACACGCACCACGTCTTGTGCGCAAATGGCGTTCGAGAAAAGGGAAATCAAAAAAACGAGAGCGGAAAAACGTTTCATAAAAAGCAGGACACCGAAGGGATTGCCAGCCGAGGCTGGTCTTCCGGCTGTGCAAAAGTCGACAACGCGGCAGCCGCGCGGCGAATCAGCAAGCCGGAGTTTTTGTAAAAACCCGTCATATCTGCGTTATGCGCCCCGATGACCTACCTTTGCCCTTCCGAAAAAACCACCACTCAACAACAACACAACCATGACGTTAGAACAAAAAATCGCCCAAGACCTCCTGACCGCCATGAAAGCCAAAGACGAAGTCGGCTTGCGCGGCATCCGCGCCATCAAAAGCGCCATCCTGCTCGTCAAAACCGACGGCAGCGGCCAAGCCATCGATGAGGCCCGTGAGGTGCAGATGCTCCAAAAATTAGTGAAAACCCGCCAAGAATCGCAGGAAATCTTTGAAAAGAACGGGCGCGAGGAGTTGGCTCAGAAAGAGCGCGAGGAGATCGCCATCATCAAGCGCTACCTGCCCGCCATGCTCGAAGGGGAGGAGTTGGAAAGCATCATCCAGCAAATCGTGACCGAAACCGGGGCTACTTCCGCCCGCGACATGGGCAAGGTGATGGGC
>JAYSUY010000028.1:0-2466 GCA_043718855.1 Saprospiraceae bacterium
GACCACATCTGGACGGTCAAAGAACTTTTTTACACCTTGCCTATTAATCCCAAAGACCAACTCTTTAGCGGGTGACGACCGGAAATCTTAAAAACAAAAAAGAGGGACAAAATCCAGCAGTCGGATTTTGTCCCTCTTTTTTTGCTTCAAACTGGCGCAGACCTCTTTTCTTGCCGAAAAAAATTCCAAAACTGAACATCATTTGGTTTTTATCCCAAATCAAAATCAAGTTCAGCCGCTGAACACCGCCTTTGGAGAACTTTCTTCTTTTTTTGAAAAAATCTGTTGCACCAAAACAAAAACGTACGCAGATGTCTACATGCGTTGTTCGTCCTCAAAAATAGAAAACAAGAATCTCTTTTCTTGTCATTGTTCAAAATCTAAAACATCTACTGACTTTATGAGTCATTCATCTACAACAGACGAGGCGATGGAGCCGAAGGGGTTGATGAAGGTGATCACGGCTTCGTCGGTCGGTACCCTCATTGAGTGGTACGACTTCTACATCTACGGGGCCATGGCTGTCATCATCGCCAAACAGTTTTTCCCGCAAGACAACCCGACGGCTGCGTTTTTGGCCGCGCTGGCCACGTTTGCAGCAGGTTTTGTGGTGCGTCCGTTCGGCGCATTGGTGTTTGGCCGTATCGGCGACATCATCGGGCGGAAATACACTTTTTTGCTCACGCTGCTCCTGATGGGCGGCTCTACGTTTGCCATCGGCTTGGTGCCTGGCTATGCCAAAATCGGCATTTGGGCACCGATTCTGATCCTCGGCCTGCGCTTTGTGCAGGGCTTGGCACTGGGCGGCGAGTACGGCGGTGCGGCGACGTATGTGGCCGAACACTCTCCAAAAGGCCGACGGGGCTACTTCACGGCTTACATCCAGACGACGGCTACGTTGGGCTTTTTCCTCTCGATGGGCGTGATCCTGATCACCCGCAAATCGCTGGGTGTGGAGGCTTTCAACGACTGGGGCTGGCGGGTGCCGTTCATTGTCTCGATTTTCCTGATCGCCATTTCGGTGTACATCCGCTTGAAAATGGCGGAGTCGCCGCTTTTTGCCAAGATTAAGAAGGAGGGCAAGACCTCGAAAAACCCGCTAAAAGAATCGTTTGGCAACAAATCCAACCTCAAGATGGTGCTGTTGGCACTGTTTGCAGCGGTGATGGGGCAAGGTGTGATATGGTACACAGGGCAGTTTTATGCCCAGACGTTCATCGAGCGCACCCTGTCGGTGGAGTTTGAGCAGGTACGTTACCTATTGTGCTTTGCCATCTTGCTCGCTACGCCATTCTTCTTGGTGTTTGGGGCTTGGAGCGACAAAATCGGGCGCAAAACCATCATGTTGGGCGGAATGTTGCTGGCTATCCTGACGTACTTCCCGATCTACAAAGCCATGTACAATTTGGCCGACCAGAAAGCCAAGACAGAGATCGCCGACCGCAGCAGCACGGGTGTGGCGACAGTGGTGAGTGCTACGGGCGACTCCACCATCACGACTACAACGGTGAAGGCCTTTACGGATGGGGCTTCGATGAAAGCAGTGAAAAAAGAGGTGAAATTGGCCGATAAATCAAAACCTGCCCCGAAGGCAGAGACGATCAAGACGTTCTGGCTTTCATCGACGGGCTTCTGGATGATGATGTTTTTGGTGTTCATCCAGATTATTTATGTGACGATGGTGTACGGCCCGATCGCGGCGTTCTTGGTAGAGTTGTTCCCCACGCGCATCCGCTACACGTCCATGTCGCTGCCTTACCACATCGGTAATGGCATCTTCGGCGGCCTTACGCCGTTCATTGCTACGCGGCTTTTCGATGCTTCCAAAACGACTGAGAATCCGGGCGGTGACCCGTACATCGGCCTTTGGTACCCGATCTTGATTGCAAGTGTATGCTTCATCCTCGGGTTACTCTACCTGCCCGGCAAAAACGATGAAAATGTGAACGATTGATGCACGCCACTGCCGCTCTAGCATGTCGGCATTGACCTCACGTTGCCCACCCATCTTTCAACGCTCATCACTAAAAATATGAATTCTCTCAAACGTCTCGCTGGCTTCGTCTGGATTGCGCTCGGAGCCATGATCATATACCTGTTGTTCTCCCGCGCTGGCCTCGAAATCGGCGAGGCAGCAGATGGCAAACGACCTCTGCTCGATACCCAGATGTTCTGGTACATCATCATCCCGATTTTCTTGCCCATTATGATCGGCCTCTGCTTGTTTGGTTGGTATGCTTGGAAAGGTGAGTACGACATCATCGCTCGCGACTCGGAGCATCTGTCGTAGAGGTCTCTAAGAAATGACGAGCAACGAAAATAGCAGCAAAATTAAGTCCGCTAAATTTGCCCCCTTATTCCAGCCCTGTTCCTTACTGCTTGCGATGGATGGTGTTCCGAATAACCCTTGCACTGTCCGTTTGCATGATTGCTTCACCCTGGCAGTTGGTGAAATAGACCCAGTTG
>JAYSUY010000271.1:0-5433 GCA_043718855.1 Saprospiraceae bacterium
CCCCCCGACACTCTTCCAACCCACATCCACACGGCAGAGATGCCGACGTTAAAGTTCCGTAGGTGTAGATGCTGCGCCTGCGGGCGACTTGCTCCACTGTTTCGCAAAGTAAAGAAACACCAGGAGCGAGGCATACACTGCACTCCGACCGCCATTTACCTTTGCCCAATCCAAAAGGCAAGGGGCAAAGGGCAAAAGGCAAATAGCAAACTTCAAACCTTTACCCCCGAAGCACGCCCCCCTTCGCCAGCCGCTATGACAAGTAAAAGCGCGGAGACGGCCCCAACTTCAAACTCTCAAACTTCAAACTCTCAAACTTCAAGTCATGCAAGCCTACCTCATCGACGGCATCCGCACCCCCATCGGCAGTTTTGGCGGCAGCCTCGCGCCCGTCCGCACCGACGACCTCGCCGCTCACGCCATCCAAAAACTCCTCGAACGCCACCCCAACTTGGGCCTCTCTGCCTCAATCGGGACGACCGAGCGGAGCCAACTCCCTCCCACCGGGGGGGGCCTCGCCGACGTGTACTTCGGCTGCGCCAACCAAGCCGGCGAAGATAACCGCAACGTGGCCCGCATGGCCGCCTTGCTCGCCGGGCTGCCCGTGTCGGTGCCAGGCGAAACTGTCAATCGCTTGTGCGCCAGCGGTATGGCGGCAGTCGTCCATGCCAAACGCGCCGTGCAAGCGGGCGACGGCGACCTCTTCATCGCAGGCGGTGTGGAAAACATGACGCGCGGCCCCTGGGTCATCAGCAAGTCGGCCAAGCCCTTCGGCACCGACGCGCAGATGTACGACAGCAGTTTCGGCTGGCGATTTATCAACCCTCGAATGCATGCACTGTACGGCACCGACGCGATGGGCATGACCGCCGAAAACCTCGTGGAAATGTACGGCATCAGCCGGGAGGATCAGGACAAGTTCGCGGTGTGGAGCCAGCAAAAAGCCGCCCGCGCCCGCGACGAGGGCCGCTTGGCAGAAGAAATCGCCCCCGTGTTGGTGCCGCAAGGCAAGGGCGAGCCGCTGCTGGTGCAGCACGACGAGTTCATCAAGCCCGGCACGACGCTGGAGGGTTTGGGGAAACTCCGAGCGGCGTTCAAAAAAGACGGCTCCGTGACGGCGGGCAACGCCTCCGGCCTCAACGACGGTGCCGCCGCCCTGCTCATCTCCTCCGAAAACGGATTGAAAACCAATAATTTAAACCCGCTGGCCCGCATCGTCAGCAGCGGCGTGGTCGGTGTGGAGCCGCGCATCATGGGCATCGGCCCAGTGGGAGCCAGCCAGCAGGCACTCGCCAAAGCCGGTCTCTCGCTGGCCGACATGGACGTGATCGAACTCAACGAAGCCTTCGCCGCTCAGGTACTGGCTTGCACCCGCGCACTGGGCCTCGCCGACGACGACTCGCGCATCAACCCCAACGGCGGAGCCATCGCGCTCGGCCACCCGCTCGGCATGAGCGGTGCCCGCATCATCCTCACCGCCGCCCGCGAACTCCAGCGCCGAGGTGGCCGCTACGCGCTCTGCACGATGTGCATCGGCGTGGGCCAGGGGTACGCGGTGGTGCTGGAGAGCGTTTGACGTTGGGGGAGTTTGAAGTTTGAGAGTTTGAAGTTTGAAGTGTGGGGTGTAGGACAAGTTTGCAAAAGCGGCAAAATGACTAACCCCCGCGCTTTAGCCGGGGGTAGAAAGTGAACTGAATTTTGGGTTTTAACCCAGTGTTTGACGTGTTTTGGGTTAAAACCCATCATTTTTTTGTTCGTTCAATCCCCCGGCTGAAGCGCGGGGGTTAGTCATTTGCAAACTTGTCCTACACCCGAAGTTTGAGAGTTTGAAGTTTGACGCAACAACACCAATCCTTGTTTTTATGAAAAAAATCATCCTGCTTGCCGGTTACATCTGCCTTACTTTTTGTCTCCAAGCCCAGACCGAACGCTTGGAAACTTTCGATCTCAATGACGGCCCCAAACTACTCAGCCGCTTGTTCGATTCCAATCAGTTCGACACACTGGGCGAACTGCTGTGGAAGCCCAAAAACTTCGCCGATGTGGTGTCGGCCAATTTCTCAGACGATGGCTACCAGCATACTGCGCTGGATACCGTGCTGTATTTCAGCAGTTTCGGCAGCAAGCGAGGGGTGGCTGTGTTCGCTACGCGGCATTACGAAAAAGGTGAGGTAACGGACTGTCACGCTTGCGGAGCAGACATCAGCGTAGCGGTTTTTCACGAAACCGTGAGCGGCAGGTGGCAGGTGGAGGCGTTTGCCAAGCACTTCACTTCGCTGGGCAGTTTTGGCGAAACAGGCGAGGCAAGCCTCACTCAATTTGGCAACGACGAGTGGTGCTTGCGCTTGGACATGGAGTGGGCGGGGCAGGGCGTGTACAGCGAGTATGCCAGTTTTTGGGATTTGGAAGACCTGAACCGGGTGTTCAATTTCGTGGTACACGAAGACAACAGCGGCTCGGTGGGCGACGACCCGGTGCGCGGATATTTTTACGACAAAACCATCCACTTCAAGGGCAACGAGGACACGGATTCTGCTTGGTGGGATTTCGACTTGGTGACGCGCGGCACGATGTTCGACGGCGAGGACGAAAAATCAGCGCCGGCCAACCGAGTGGTGCACTACACCTTCGATGCGGAGACGAACAGTTACACGCAGGTGTGTGATTGAAGGTAGTGGTTGATGAGGTTGATGAGGTTGATGAGGTTGATGAGGTTGATAAAAGTTGATGAGGTTGATAAAAGTTGATGATAACCAACTATTTATGCCCCATACGCCAACTATAAATGGCCACTACCTGCTTAAAAATATCACTGCCCCGTCAGAGAATCCTGTTGCATCTCCCCCTCTTCTCCCTCCTCCATCGGCAACGGTTTTTCCGCCCGCCGCAACTGCAACTCGAAGGGGATACTGCGCATCTCTAAACCCAGCACGAGTACCGAGTCGTTGAGGGTCTGGATGCGGTAATGCAGCGGCTGAGGTAGTTGCTGCACGATCTCGTCGTTCGCCACCTCGTAGTCGGTGGCTGAAGGCTCTGGGGCGATGGGCAGGTTGGTGAGCATCTTGCCATCAGGCTCAAAATCGAAGAAAATATTGGCCAACAAACCCGTCTCGCGCTGGTTGCGCAGGGCCTTGGTCAGTTCCCAGTGGCCGAGTAGGGCCGTACGGTTTTTCTCTGTTGCGTCGTCGCAAGCGACAGCCAACAAAGCGGTCAAGAGAAAGAGGGCAGAAAATCGGAATGGCATGATTGTCAGAACGTTCTATTTCATATCCACGAAGCCGAAGCCGAGGTGTGGGTACTCTCCGAAACCGCCAAAATAGCAGAATTCCATCATGGCCGGGGGCAGACTCACCTCAAATTCGTAGGCAAAGCCACGCAGTTGAGACAGGTGCTCCACGTTGGGTTTCAGGTGGATGAGGCGGGATTTGGCGGCACCCAACAGCCGGTAGTGCATCGGGAAAGCCGGGTCGAGCATCTTCAAGGCCATCAGCGATTTGTACTGCATAGCGGCTTTGAAACGGCGCACCGAGTGGCTGAAAAAACCGATGTCGTAAGGTTCGCTGTCGGGCAAGAGGTAAGGATTGTTCGTCTTCACCTCCTCCAGCGATGTGATAGAAATCGGCGAAATAGCCCTGAACTGCATGGTATCCTTGAACACCGGGCGGGGCAATATTTGCCAGTGCTTCACTTCAAAGTAGGCTTGCTGGCCCTCCAAAGTACCCAATTGCAGCGGTATCTGGCGAAACAAATTGACCATCTGCTGCTCAAAAGACGGGTCGAGGTAGATCGAAATATTGAGTTTCACCTGATTGCCCAAGAGTTTGAACTCTTGTTTCACCTGGTCCATCTCGTAGGGGTAAATCGCCAGAGGGCTGAATGTGAACAACTTAAAATTGCGGGCAGCCAAATCAAAACCGCGCTGCTGTATCCAAGTTTGGAGCTCTGCGCCAGATTTGGAGAGGACAGAAAAGACCCAGTTGGAAATTTCCGCTTGATAATTGATTGGAATAATGGTGCCTTTCTGGCAGGAAAGGCTGAATTGTATGCGCATACTGTTTGGGTTGAGATTAAAGCCAGATTAAACTATTAAAAACTTGGGCGAAAAGTACGAATATCTCTCTTTTGGCAAACTAAAAATTAACACCAAGCAGGTGTGCGGTGGATAATAGCAGTTTTTCGGTGGAAAAATGGGCAGTATGGTGAAATGCAAAGCCTTACTTCGCACCTCTCTCCTTGCCGTTGCGCTCTTGCTGCTTGCCGCTCGCTTCTCAAAAGGCGCGTCGTACATTTGCCCCATGACACGCGATGCACTTGTTGCCACCATTCTTCAGAAAAAATCCTTCCTCTGCGTCGGCCTTGACAGCGAGTTGAGCAAAATACCCAAACACCTGCTCCAGCATGACGACCCAGTGTTTGAGTTCAACCGCCAAATCATCGATGCCACCCGCGATCTCTGCGTCGCCTACAAGCCCAATCTCGCATTCTACGAAGCCCTCGGGCCAAGCGGCTGGCTCACACTCCAGCGTACGGTGCAGTACATTGGCACCCAACATTTTACCATCGCCGATGCCAAGCGCGGCGACATCGGCAACACCAGCCGGATGTACGCCGAGGCCTTTTTTCAGCAACTCGGCTTCGATTCTGTCACCATCGCGCCCTACATGGGTGCCGATAGCGTGTCACCTTTCCTCGGTTTTGAAGGAAAATGGGCCATCCTGCTCGCCCTCACATCCAACACTGGCAGCAGCGACTTTCAGCGGCTTAATATCCTCACCCCTCACCCCTCACTCCTCACTCCTCAACCCTCGACCCTCAACCCTCAACCCTCAACCCTCAACCCTCAACCTCTTTGGGAGCAAGTCCTGCACACCGCTCAAACTTGGGGTACACCCAACAAACTCATGTTTGTCGTCGGTGCCACCCACCCCGAAGCATTTGCCCGTGTCCGGGAGATCGCACCGCAGCATTTCCTGCTGGTACCCGGTGTGGGCGCACAGGGCGGCGACTTGGCAGCCATCTGCCAACACGGGCTGACGCAGGATTGTGGGCTGCTGGTGAATGCTTCGCGGAGCATACTCTACGCCTCATCGGGCGAAGATTTTGCCGAAAAAGCACGGGCAGAAGCGCAGCGGATGCAGCAGGAGATGGAGGGAATCTTAACGATGAACTATGGTAAAAACTTAGCCGCTCGACCCACCGCGACAACAATGGGACACGGATTGTACAGATAAAACGGATTCAAACAGATTTCACCTCAAAATCCTTTTTTATCCGCCTAAATCTGTCCAATCCGTGTCCCATTCTTGTCGCGGTGGGCGGTCAAAAGGGCTGCCTAAGTAGTCAGTCAACTTAATACTGTCGGGTAGAGTCGTTTTAGTTTGATTCGAGCCTCCTTGGTTGAGAACTGCCAATCCACCCCTTTTTGTGAGTTGT
>JAYSUY010000272.1:0-5430 GCA_043718855.1 Saprospiraceae bacterium
CTACGCTTGGAACAGCATCTACCCAAAATTTTGATGGAATGGGCAGTAGCGCAACCGCTACTTTACCAACAGGATTTAAAATTGGTACAGATTGGTCTACTGGAACAACTGCTACTACAGCAGCAGCAGGAACAAGTGGTACAGGGATTTTTACCAGCAGTTCTTCGGGTGCGATCTACAACATGGCCAATGGGGTAACCGCTTCTTCCACCGAAAGGGCTTTGGGCTTTTTAACTTCTAGTGGTTTTACTTCACCTCGATCAATCGTCCTCGCTTTCACCAACAATACTGGAGTGACAGTCAATAATCTGGCTATAAGTTTTAACTATGAAAAATATAGGTCGGGTTCACGAGCATTTGACTGGACGTTTTTTCATGGCAATACAACTACCCCATCAACTTCAGCAACAGTAGGTGACCAATCTTATGCAGCTGATGCCGATAACACGGTAATATCCAATCCTCCAGGTTCTACAAGCAAAACGGTGACTTTGACAGGACTTTCCATTGCAAACGGCTCTACATACTATTTGCGATGGACTTTTACAGGAAGTGGCGGCTCAACGAACGGGCAAGCAATCGGGATCGACAACTTCAGTCTCACAGCAACTGCCTCAAGCCTTACCTCCGACCACTTCCGCTCCAAAGCCACTGGCAACTGGGGTACTGCTTCTACTTGGGAGAGTTCTCACGATGGCACCAACTGGTTCGATGCCACCCTCACCCCCACCACTGCCGCCAACACCATCACCGTCCGCAGCCCCCACGTCGTCACAGTCGCGGCTTCTGTATCTACCGACCAAACCACGATTGATGCGGGTGGTCAAGTGAGTGTGAGTAGTGGACAAACCTTCACCGTCGCCGATGGCACGGGTACTGACATGACGGTGAACGGCACACTGGCGACAGCAGGCACGGTGACCAACAACGGCTCCCTGCAAGTCAACGGCACCTTCCAAATTGATCAAGGCGGCTTTGGTGGCGGTACCACTGATTTCACCTACGGCGCATCTTCTACGCTGGTCATCAATTACACCCAGGCTGGCACTTATGGGCCGGTGGATGCGGGGCACCGGTACTTTCCAACCACCAATCCGCCCACCAACCTGACCTTGCAACAAACGGGCACAGGCACCTACCAGATGGGCAAAACCGTCAGCATCACAGGTACGTTGACTGTACAGGGTACGGGTACTAAATCATTTGATTTGCAGGGCTTTGGATTTACGGCGGGCATATTGGCTATGAATGGCAACCTGACCATGCTTGGCACTTCCGCCTTGACGATTACAGGCAACGCGTTCATCAATTCGGGTACGTTGGCACTCTCTACTTCTTCTGGAGGCGACCTTAAAGTAGGGGGTCACTGGACCCGCGCCAGCACTGCCACCTTCACCCCGAACGAGCGCGCCGTGTACCTGAACGGTTCTGTCTTACAAGCCATCACGGTCACAGGCGGCGGCACGGAGACCTTCAACTATTTATTTGCACAAAACTCAATCTATGTGCAGCTGGCGGCAGGCGGGAATCCGACCAATGTCACCATAAACCGAAGCAATGGCTTGACTCTTACCTGTAATATTGACCTAAACGGACAGACTTGGACGCTCTCCGGCGGTGGCAATCTCAATCTCTCTTCGAGTTCACCCAGCATAACCAGTATTGCGACAACCGGTTTTTTCGCTATCACCGGCTCCACGACCACCGTGACAAACGGCGGCAGCCTGACATTCGGCGGCATTTCTATTCTTGCACTGAGCAATGGCTTTAACCCAGGTGCCGGACTAACCACCATTAATAGTACGTTGCGGATCAACAGCGGCGGCTTTGTAACGACCAATGCACCCACCTACGGACCAGGGTCCTTGCTGCAATACAACAGCGGCACCAACCCCTATAACCGCAGTGTGGAATGGGGTACCGCCAGCAGTGGCGCGGGCTATCCCGACAACGTGCAGGTCAGTAACAATACCACCCTCAACTACCCAAACGGCTCCACCGCTGCCCGCTTCATGGGCGGCAACCTGACGGTGGACGCGGGTTCCAGCCTCTACATGGACTACGGCTCACCCGGCCTCAGCAATCCGCTCACCGTCAACGGCACCATCAATCTCAACGGCAACCTTTCGCTCGGCGACGCAGTTGGCGGCGACATCAAAGTAGATGGCGACTGGAGCGAAGGCTCCGCTGCTGTGTTCACGCCCAACAACCGGGCAGTGATCATGTTTGGCACAGGCGACCAATACATCGGCCGTACCAGTGGCACCAATACTTTCGCTTACCTCAACATCGCCAAAACTGGCGGCACCGTCAACCTGCTCAACGACATTACGGTGACCAACACCCTGACTTTCGAGTCGGGAAATACAGCCAATATTGACCCTGGTGGCGACTTGGTGACCGTGAGCAACAATGCCCCCGGCGCAGTAGTGCGTACGGGCAGCGGCCACATCCTCGGTGACTTGCGCCGCGCAATCGCCACGGGTGCCAATACTTATCTTTTTCCAGTCGGTACACTGGAAGGCTACACCCCAGTCAGCCTCGCTTTCACCAGCGTCGGCACGGGCGGCAACCTGACGGTAAATTCCGACGATGCCAACCACCCCAACTTCGGCACCTACGGCCTGAGCGCCACAAAATATGTGGGCCGCCACTGGGACGTGGTGAACAGCGGCGTGGCGGGTTTCAACGTAGCCGCTACGTTCAACTACTTGGCGGGCGATCTGCTGGGGGGGGCAACGGCTTCTGAAATGAAACTGGGTAAATACGATGCTGCGTGGTCGTACCCGACTTCCTCTACGGGTTCGAACGCCATCACGGGTACGGGCATCACCTCGTTCAGCGGATTTATGGCAGGGGCATGTTCGGGTACTTTACTGGCTGCACCCACACCTTCGCCCGCCTCGGTCTGCGTGGGCAGTCTGATCAACATCAACGGCACCCCCAGCGGCGGCATAGGTTCGTACACCCACGCTTGGACGTGCACCGGGTGCAGCGGCCTCGTGGCACTGAGCAATATGGGTACCCAAACGGTGCAGGTAGATGCTACCTCGGGCGCACCTGGTTCGGCTACTTTGCGCTATCAGGCCACCGACGGCGCAGGTTGCACGGCTACTGCGGATGTGGCACTGACGGTGAGGGCATTGCCCACCCTCAGCGGCGTATCGCTGGGTACCACGCCGTGCAGCGGTGGTAATGCCCAGATTTTCCTCAGCGGCTTGTTGCCCAATGTGGGTCAAAACGTGACCTACACCATCGGCGGCGGCGCGCCAGTGACGGAGGGGGTCAATTCCAACGTTATAGGCGGCGCACAACTCACCCCGACGCTGACCTTTGCCAACAACGGCCAAACGTTTGAAATCACCCAGATTTCGACCTTTTGTACCCAGACGTTCACGATGAACAACAGCGTGACGCTGGTGGTGAACCCTAACCTCACGCCCACCGTCAGTATCGCAGCCTCGCCCTCTGGCGCGGTCTGCGCTGGCACTTCGGTCATGTTCACCGCCACTGCGGGCAGCACAGGCGGCGGCACCATCAACTACGATTTTAAGGTAAACGGCAGCAGCGTCCAGAGCGGCGCGTCCAACACCTACACCACCACCGCCCTCACCAACGGCAACACGGTCACCTGTGACATCACGGTAACAGGTGGCACCTGCCTGACCAGCCCAACGGCTACGTCCAACACCATCACCATGATGGTGAACTCTCCCCTAACGCCAGCGGTCAGCATTACCGCCAATCCCGGCAGCACCATCTGTACTGGCACCTCTGTCACCTTCACGGCAGCGGCTACCAATACAGGTGGCGGCTCAGTCAACTATAATTTTAAAGTCAACGGAAGCAGTCAGCAGAGCGGCGCGTCCGATATGTACACCAATGCAGCACTCTTCAGCGGCGACCAAGTGACTTGCGAGATCACCATCACAGGTGGCACCTGCATCTCCAGCCCAACGGCGACTTCCAACACCATCACGATGACCGTCACGTCGGGCCTCACCTTCTACCGCGACATTGACGGTGACGGCCTCGGCGACCCAGCCAACACCACGACGGCTTGTACTGCTCCTTCTGGTTATGTGACCAACAGCACCGATGCTTGCCCGCTGACGGTGAGCAGCGTATCCAACTCTGGCAACTGCGGCTGCGCCCCAGGCAACTACCCGATCATCACGGTGATGAGCGGTCAAAATGTGATCACTAGTTGCCAGACCTGTCCAGCGGGTAGTTTTTGTGCAGATGGATTGAGCGCGCCCGTGCTTTGCCCAGCGGGTCAGTACAGCGACATGACTGGTGCAAGCAGTTGCATCCCTTGCGAAGCGGGGAAATTCAGCAGCGCGATGGGGTCCACTTCTTGTACACCCTGCCCAGCGGGTCAGTACATGGATGTCACCGGGGCAAGCAGTTGTATCCCCTGCGAAGCAGGAAAATTCAGCAGTGCGACAGGTTCCATTTCCTGCACACCCTGCGCAGCAGGTCAGTACATGGACATGACCGGTGCAAGCAGTTGCATCCCCTGCGAAGCAGGAAAATTCAGCAGTGCGACAGGTTCCATTTCCTGCACACCCTGCGCAGCAGGCAGTTACAACCCCAGCACCGGGGCCACTGTCTGCCCCCCTTGCGAAGCGGGAAAATTCAGCAACGTGACGGGTTCCATTTCCTGTACGCCTTGCGCAGCGGGCTATTACAACCCCAGCACCGGGGCCACAGTCTGCACCGCTTGCGAAGCGGGCAGTTTCAGCGACGCGACGGGGTCCATTTCTTGCACACCCTGCCCGGCTGGCACCTTTGGCAACACGACGGGCCAGACAGTATGCCAAAACTGCCCCAACGGCACTTACAACAACCAGACCGGGCAGACGATGTGTACCAATTGCCCGACCATCACCTTTACCGCTACCCCTACTGGCACTTGTGTGGGCAGTTCGACCGGTCAAATCGCCATTTCCGCTGAAACCGGCGGCACTGGCTCGTACATGTACTCCATCAACAACGGCGCGAACTACCAAGTCGGGGCGACCTTTACTGGCCTCGCAGCCAACACCTACATGGTTAAAATCAAGGACGCAAACGGCTGTGAGAGTGCTGCTCAAAACGTGACGGTCGTGTCCAACCCGCTGCCCAACGCGGGCACCATCACCGGCACACTGAGCGTCTGCGTCGGCGCTAACACTACGCTCAGCAGCAGCGGCGACACTGGCGGCGCATGGAGCAGCAGCAACGGCAACGCAACGGTGAACAGCACCACCGGCGAAGTGACGGGAGCCATCGCTGGCACCTCGGTGATCACCTACACGGTGACGGACAACAACCTTTGTGTGAGCAGCACGATGGCGACGGTGACGGTGAACAACTCGGTGTCCTTCACCAGTTGCCCAGGTGCGCCAGTCACAGCCAACACAGCGGCTGGGCTGTGTACCGCCGTCG
>JAYSUY010000273.1:0-5428 GCA_043718855.1 Saprospiraceae bacterium
GAAGACATGCTCAGCGACCGCGAGCAGGCCCGCCGCAAAATGTTCGAGCAGGCCGCCGGCGTGAGCAAGTACAAGGCCCGCAAGCACGAGACCCAGCAAAAACTGGAAGCCACCGCCGCCGACCTCGACCGGGTGGAGGATTTGCTTTTTGAAATCACCGACCAACTCAAAAAACTCGAAAAACAGGCCGAACGCGCCCAAAAATACTATGCACTCAAAGACGAGTACAAAACCCTGAGCGTCGAACTGGCGGTGCAAAACCTCGACCGCCACAAAAAATCTTACAAGGAACTGGAGTCTCAAATCGCCCGCGAGGAAGACAACTACCGCAGCACCGAGGCCATGACCCGCCTGCTCGAAGCCGATACCGAAGCCAAGCGCAAGACCCACACCGACAAAGAAACCAGCCTCAGCGAGCAGCAGCAGGACGTGAACCGCCTCACCGGGCGCATACGCGGCAAGGAAAACGAGAAGGCCATGCTGGAGCAAAAACGCTCCTTCGTGACCAATGACGTGCGCCGCTTGGAAGATCAAATCGCCAACAGCGTCAGTCAGTTAGGCAAGTTGGAGGGCGAAATAGAAGGCTACGCCACCGACCTCAACTACGAGCGCAACGTGGAAGCCGAACTCGAAATCGCACTTTCCGCTGCGCAAAAACTGCTCGAAAAAGTCCGCTCCGACCACAACCTGCTCAAAGGAAATCTGGACGAATTCGTGAAGAGTCAGCAGGGCTTGGAGCGCGAAATCGTGGAGTTTGAAAAAACCAAAGCGATCCAGACCAACCAAATTGAGAACCTCCGCCGCGACGTAGAGCGCACCATGAGCGACATCGCTTCTCGACGCGAGGAGATGAAAGTGCTGGAAAAAAACATTGCTGTGCAGACCGCTTCGGAGGCTGCCCAGACCCAGAAAATCAGCGACTTAGATACTTCTGAAACCAAGCGGAAAGTCGACCTGACCGCCAGCGAGCAGCAGGAAGAAACCCTGCGCCGCAAACTTGCCGACCACAACCGCAGTCTTGATGCCCGCCGCAACGAGTTCAAACTGACCAAGAGCATGGTCGAGTCGCTCGAAGGCTTCCCCGAAAGCATCAAATTCCTCAGCCAGCAAAAGGACTGGGCCAAAAACTGCCCCCTGCTCTCCGACCTGCTCTACGTCCGTGAGGAGTACCGCATCGCCATCGAAAACTACCTCGAGCCTTACCTCAACTACTACGTCGTACCCAACGCCGATGCCGCCGTGCAGGCCATCCAACTGCTCGGCCAGGGCCAAAAAGGCCGCGCCAACTTCTTCATGTTGGATGCTTTCCGCGATTATCAGCCGCCGTTGACGCTGTTGCCAGGCGGCTTCCGCGCCGTCGAATTGGTTGAGGTAGAGGCGCAGTACCGACCGCTGCTGGAACTCCTGCTTGCCAATGTAATCGTCAGCGACGAACCCAATCCTCCTAGCAACATCCCTGATGCGGACACTGTAATTTTAGGGAAAAACGGCACCTTCACCCGCCGCCGATTCTCCATGTCCGGCGGCTCTGTCGGTCTTTTTGAGGGCAAAAAAATAGGCCGAAAGAAGAACCTTGAAATCCTTGAAACCGACATCAAAAAATTAGAAAGCACGGAGAGTCAATTCAATACGCAACTGGCCACCCTGCGGGCGCACATCCTGAGCCTGAAAAGTGCCGATCAATCCAACCTGCTCCAACGCGAGCGCGAAGCACTGAACACGCTCAGTCGCGAACGCACCGGCCAGCAGGCTAAGTTGGACAACATCGCGGCCTTCGTTGCTAATTTCGATGCTCAGGCGGGCGATGCCAACCAGCGCATCACCTCGCTCACGGCCAGCAACGCAGTCATTGAGCAGCAACTTTTGGAGAAACAAAAAGCGGCCAGCGCAGTGCGCGAGCGGCTCTCCAATGCCGATGGCTCGTTCCGCGACGTGGCTGACCACCTCAGCCAGGCCAGTGCCGACTACAACCAGAAAAACATCGAATTCATCCGGCAGCAGAACAAGGTGAATGCCTTCCGGCAGGAACTGACTTTCCGCGAAAACCGCCGCAACGAACTGCGCCAAACCGAACTCACTGCCCGCACCACGCTCGCCCGCAACGCTGACGAGGTGGCCCTCATTGAGGGTGATATTCAGCGAATTACAACTGACCTAACGGGGGCTTACACCGAAAAAAAGGAAAAAGAAGCCACCCTCAGCGGCGTGGAGCAGGCTTACTTCAAAGCCCGCAACGAAATCCACGAACTCGAAAACAAGCAGCGCGAGAATTTCCGCAAGCAGCAGGATCTACAGGTGATGGTAAACCGTTTGAAGGAAAAATTCAACGACGTGAAGTTTGAAATCACTGCCATCGGCGAGCGGCTGCGGGCAGAGTTCGGCATGGGCGTGAACGATGTCATCAATCAGGAGCCCAACCCGCTCTTCCAGCGCGACGCGCTGGAAAAAGACGTGAACGCCATGAAACGCCGCTTGGACACCTACGGCGAAATCAACCCGATGGCCATCGAAGCGTACAATGAAATCAAGGAGCGGCACGACACCATCGCCGGGCAGCGCGACGACATCCTGGCTGCGAAGGAAAACCTGGCGCAAACCATGAAGGAAATTGAGGAGACTGCCACCGCCCGCTTCCTCGAATCGTTTGCGCAGGTGCGCGAAAACTTCATCGCCGTGTTCCGCACGCTCTTCACCGAGGACGACTCCGCCGACTTGCTGCTCAGCAACCCCGACTCGCCGCTCGACTCGGACATCAACATCATCGCCAAGCCGAAGGGCAAGCGTCCGCAGACCATCGCACAACTTTCTGGCGGGGAAAAAACCCTCACGGCCACCGCGCTGCTCTTCGCGCTCTACCTGCTCAAGCCCGCGCCGTTCTGCATCTTCGATGAGGTGGATGCGCCGCTCGACGACGCGAACATCGAGAAGTTCAACCGCATCATCCGCCAGTTCTCGAAGGATTCGCAGTTCATCGTGGTGACGCACAACAAGGCGACGATGGCGGCAGTGGACACGATTTACGGGGTGTATATGCCGGAGCAGGGCGTTTCAGCGGTCACGCCGGTGGATTTCAGGAAGTTGGGGCATGAGGCGATGGTGTTTGAGGCGGGGTAAGACAATCCACGGAGGTAAACACTTTTTTGCAGGTGTCCTCAGAACTACCCTGCCTTGAGATAAGCCCACTTTTTCCGCTGCTTTTTCACGATCTCAATCACGCCCGACGGCACCGTCGTGGCCTCCGGCAGCAGTTCCTCGCGCTTGATTTTTCGGTCACGCATCGTGTTCTCGCAGGCCGCGAACACCACGCCCCCCGCTTTAAGCTCGCGCACTTTTTCGGCTTGCAAAGTCTTGGCCGTCACCAAAAACGAGATGCCCTGGTTGTGGCACACCACTTCGATTTGCGACTTGGGTGCGCCAGTGAGCAGGTTGTTGATCTGCTTGACTACAGAATGGTGTACCGTCGTGTCACCGCTGGTGAGTTGAATCACGATTTTGTAGGGCGTGTTGTCCACCTCGGCGGTTTGAGCGGAGATGGAGGAGGCGGCCAAAAGGCCGAGGAACAAGGGTAGAATCAAGAATTTCATAGTAAAAGTGTATCCCAGAACTCCGTTCTGAGCGGTGAATGAATGTACGGCGAAACACCAGTTTCGCCAGTCCAAATGCCCGAAACAGCGTTCCGGGCTACTTTACCGAAACGAATACGCCACCCCAGTCACCTGCTTCAGCAGCGTCTGCGGTGCGTCCAGCACTTTGGCGTAGCCGCGCGGTGTGGGCGTTACCGGCGAATTGGCTGCCAAATAGTCGCGCATCGTCTGGTGCAAGGTGTAGGGCGTGTTTTTCCCCTCCTTCACGTTCGGGATGCGGCAGAGCATCGTGTCTGGGTCGCCGTCGCGCTCGCAAGCGCAGACCGAGTAGGTGCGGGCCAAGTCGAGAGGCTGGCCGTTCACCGTCACTTTTTGCACCCGCTTGCCTTGCTCGCCGAAGGCCAAAAACTCAACTTCCATGCCCTTGAACTTCACCACCCAGCCGCCGAACCGCTTGGAGGCATCCTTAGCGAACACGTTGTTCAACTCTTTTTCCAACCAGTCGAGCAGTTGCTGGCCCGTCACTTTGGCCGTCCGAACGGCAGAATCTACCGGGAGCATATCAAAAATATAGCCCTCGGTGATGGCCGCCAGACCATCAGGCCCCACGTTGCGGGGCGGGCAAAAACGAAAGCCGTTGCTCAACACAATCTCAGTGCCGACTCGCCACGAGAGCGCGTCCAAGATGAGCGTGTCAATTGTGTTTTCCACCACGAAATAGCGGTACAGCGGCACCGTGCTGTACCCGTGTATCTTCGAGATGCTCTCCGTGAATGGAGCCTCCAACGAGTCAATCAAGTGCTGCACAACCTTTTGGGGTTTGTTTTTTTTCGCGTCTACCTCCACCAATTCATAGTGCTGACCCACGATTTTGCCGTCCTTCACCTCCAAGTCCAGCCGCCCCACAAACGACCCGAAGGCCCCCGGCTCCACCACTTTGGCATACTGGCAGACGATAGGCTCGCGCACCCGCTCGTGCGTGTCGCCGCCAAAAATATAGTCCACGCCCGCACACACCGGCTGGTTGGCGAGGTGAATTTGCTGCGAAAGTCCGAGGTGCGCCAGCACCACCACGAAGTCGCACTGCTCCTGCTCGCGCAGCACCTGCACCCACTGCGCGAGGCTCTCCTCTGGCTTGGTGTAGATGATGCCCTTGGAGTAGTTGGGCGATTGGCGGATGGGCACGAGGTGGTCGGTGAGGCCGATGAAACCGATTTTCACCCCCAGCCGCGACCAAGTATGATAGGGCGGAAATACGAGTTCGCCGCGCTTGCCCTCGCCCGCGTCGTGGTACATGTTGGCGCAAATTTTTGGCGAAGCCAGCGCACCCAGCAGCGTCTGCATGGCTTTTTTGTAGTACACCACCTCCCAGTTGCCGGGCAGGTAGAGGTCGTAGCCCAGCGCGTTGAGGATGGGTACGAGGGCCTTGCCCGTCGTTTTCACCGAGAGTTCGCTGCCCTGGAACATATCCCCCGTGTCAATGGTGAAGGTGTTTGGGTTTTGCTTTCGGATTTTGTCGAGCAGTGTGGCCAGTTGCGCGTAGCCCGCTGTTTTGCGGAACACAGCGCGGTCGTTTTCCCAAAACAACTCGTCGTGGGCGTGCAACTGACAGTGAACATCAGTGGTTTGCAGCAGCGTAATGACACCATTGCCGGGAGCTGCCGGGGCCGTTTTGGTTCCTGCATTCGGCTCAATCAGTGCCGATGCTGTGGTGGTCAGCGGCATGGTTGCCGTTGCCCCGACCAACAGGCTTTTCTGTAAAAAATCGCGTCTTGATTGCATGGTTTGATTGGTGAACTCAATTCCCCACTTTAATATACGACCAGCCTTCTTCCTGTTTCAGG
>JAYSUY010000274.1:0-5423 GCA_043718855.1 Saprospiraceae bacterium
CGCCAACAACGGCATTCGTTGAGAACCAGGCACTTGCCTTTGTTGGCGTCCTCGCCAACAAACTCCCTCAACTTCACTACTTATTTTTTACACGTTCCTTGATACCGTATTGAAGCCTCATCGGGGCGCAGCATGGGTAGGCAGATTGCCCCAGCAGGTTGAAGCCCCATCGGGGCGCAGCAGACACCTATTTTTGCTGCGCCCCGCTGGGGCTGATGGGCTGTCGTCGGCACATTTCTACCTATGCTACGCCCCGCTGGGGCTTCCAGATTTTGATGCGTTTGCCCTATCGGGAATCAAGCGTGGCTAAGTTTTTACGTTATTTTTTAAAACAATAAAAATATGCAAACTAAATCAGTAGGTTTTATTCTCATCGTATTGGGCATCATCATGATGGTTTACACCGGATTTAATTATGTCACGACTGAAAAAGTGGTTGACTTAGGTCCGATTGAGATAAACAAAGACAATAATCACTTTCTTGGGTGGTCGCCTATTGTTGGCATCGTCTTGCTCGTGGCTGGTGTTGTCGTCCTTTTCCGCAATAAAAAAGGGGGCGTTTGATTCTACTTTGTCATTTTAAAAATCTGCGAAATCTGTGCTGCTTGCATCTGTGTCATCTGTGTGCCAACACGTTGCACAATGGCACACAGGTGCAAGCAGCACAGATTTGAACGGATACTTTCTATGCCTAATCTGACAAAGTGAGTTTTCGGTAAAAACAACTTGTTGGCGAGGACGCCAACAAGGGCAAAAAGGGCAAAACAAAACAACTTGTTGGCGAGGACGCCAACAAGGGCAAAACAAAACAACTTGTTGGCGAGGACGCCAACAAGGGCAACAAAACAACTTGTTGGCGAGGACGCCAACAAGAGCAAAAAAGGACAGTCGCAGTGTCCATGATCAATGCAAAAGCCGCCAGTGGGGATGTGTAAACGAAGTGGTAGGCTACTGCTGTGCAGTAGGCTTTGGCTGCTCTCGCAATCTCGTAAGTTTTTGAAACCTACGAGGTTTAGCGCGATGCTCGGGCTGCTGCTATTGGCTGTAGGTGTGCTGGATACCGGCTGCACTGGCACCGGCCACCTCCGCGATGGGGAGCGGCTGTACATCGGCGCTAAAATTAAGATCAGCAAGCCGGAGAAAAAGTGGGACACCAAAATCCTAAAAGCCGACCTGAAAAAAGCCGTCATCCTGCCCCGCCCCAACAAAAAACTGCTCTGGATGCGCCCCAAGTTGGTGATACACAACATGTTCCAGAACCGCCGGGCCAAGAGCGTGGGCAACTTCATTGCTAACCGTTTTGGCCAAGCCCCGGTGCTGTACGAACCCAAAATCGCCAACCGACACCGCGAACTGCTCACGGAACGCGCCGCCAACGACGGTTTTTTCAAAACATCCATCACCTCGACGGAGAAAGTGCGCAAGCACACCGCCCAACTTCGCCACGAGGTACAGGTGAAAACCCCGCGCGACCAGGTGGACAAGGTGGTGTACCCGCCCGACTCCAGCACCCTGACGCGCACGATATCGGCCTTGCGCCCCAAGTCATTGGTGCAGCCCGGCCAGCCCTATCACTTGGAGGAACTCATCGGCGAGCGCCAGCGCTTGGCCGACACGCTGCGCAACCACGGCTGGTACTATTTTACCCCCGACAACCTGTTGTTTGAAGCCGATACGCTGCACCCGCCCGGCGACATCAACCTCACCCTGCGGGTGAAAAAGGAAGTGGGGGAGCGGGAACGCCAGCGGTATCGCCTCGCCAGCGTCACCATCTACCCCGACTATGACTTGGCCAAACAGTCGGACTCCACGAAGCAGCACACCGACACTTTGCGCTTCGGCTGCGTGACATACATCTACCACCGGATGCCCACCAAGCCGGAGGTGCTGAACCGACAAATTTTCCTGCGCTGCGGCGAATACTACTCCAACAACGACTACCAGGCGACCATTTACCGCCTGTTGAACCTGAATTTGTACAAGTTCATCAACATCCGCTTCGACGTGTCGGCGCAGGCGGATACGCTGCTCCAAGCCAGCATTTTCCTCACGCCCTACCGACCGGAGCGGGTGGAGGCCACACTGTCCGGGGTGTTTTCGCCCAGTTTCTACTACGGGCTGCGGGCCGGGGCGGCCTACAACCACCGCAACGCTTTTCGGGGTGCCGAGGCACTGCGCATCGCGCTCAACGGAGCCTACCTGCGCACCAACAAAGACAACTTCGATTTCGAGGATTTTGTGGTGAGCGATGCGTCTGCCCGGCTGGGCCTGCCGCGCCTTTTGTTTCTTCCGGTCCAGCAGCGCTTCGCGTTCGGCACCACACAATTCAGCCTTCGCCACGAAACCAACTGGTTCAAGTACAACCTGCCGGAGTTGGGCCCGTTTCGGCTGAGTTTCCAGCGCGTACAGGCGGAGGGCGGCTATTTGTGGAAAAAAAACCGCCGAGGCTCAGTCGTGCAGGAGATCAACCCGCTGAGTCTGGGGCTGCAATACTCCACCATCAACGACCGGAGCATTCGCCAGCAGTTGATCTCTAAAATCCCCAGCGACACCACCGGCACGTCGCTTGCGCTGCTCACTTTCGTGGAATTGAAGCCCAACTATACCTTCACCCTCGATCAGCGGCTGGAACCCGCCCGGCGGCACACCAAATATTTTCGGCAGCGCTTTGCCGGTCAGGCCAGCGGCTATACCGGCAATCAATACCTGCCCAGCGACTACTCGCTGGCCAGCCCGCTCAACCTGTTTGTCGAGTCCGACTACCGCCAATACCAAAAGACGAACGGGCGCAACGTGTTGGCCTTTCGGTTGGCCATTGGGGCTGGCATACCGCTCCGTCCCAACGGCACCATTGCCTTGCTGGACCGCTTCGTCATCGGCGGGGCATCCAGTGTGCGGGCTTTCGCGCCGCGCACCGTGGGGCCGGGCAGCCAGCCCCGCGATACGGCCAGCAGCGGCCTCTCCGTGGGCAACTACACGGGCAATATGTTGATGGAGAGCAGTTTGGAATACCGGATGCCCATCGGGCGCTTTCCAGAATTGGCCTTTTTTGTGGATGCTGGCAACGTATGGCTCACTTCCGGGCCGGAGGCTACAGAGGCATCTCATTTTCGGGCGAGCCGTTTTTACCGCGAGTTGGCGGTCGGCACGGGCGCGGGCCTACGGGTCAATCTGGGCTTTTTCGTGCTGCGGCTGGATGTGGCTTTTCCGTTAGCCAAGCCATACTTGCCCGCTGGCGAGCGTTGGGTGGCGGGCGATCTGCACTTCGGCCAACGGGACTGGCGGCGGGAGAACCTGAACTGGAATTTCTCATTCGGGTACCCGTTTTGAGTCTGGGCATTCGATTTTTGTGCGTTTGCCATAGTGGCGCGAACTGCAAAATGCCGTCCACCACAAGAGCGATCAGCGGCGCGGATGCCAAGAAATAAGATTGCAGGTGTGTGAATTATGTAACTTTTCCTTAAAATTGTGTAACCCTAAGGTAGGTGATTAAAGGTAATTTTGCATTCATCTTTCTCAACCAACAGCGTCTGCATTGAAACTACAGATCAAATATATGGTCAGCAACCGCTGTAAGATGGCGGTAAAATCGGCTTTGAAACAGCTGGGCCTACATTTCATTATTGTTGATCTGGGCGCGGTTGAAATCATGGAAGACATTTCTGTGGAGCAACGAGAAGAACTGAGGACCATTTTGCGCCATTCTGGTCTCGAATTGATGGACGACCGACGGGCGGTGTTGATTGAAAAAATAAAAAACACGATAGTGGAAATGGTACACCACTCGGATGAAGGGATCAAAGTCAACTTCTCTGATTTTTTGAGCAAAAAACTAAACTACGATTATACCTATCTCTCCAATCTGTTTTCAGAAGTACAGGGGACGACGATTGAGCAGTTCATTATTTCCCACAAGATTGAGCGTATAAAAGAACTGATCATTTACGCCGAACTCAACATTACTGAAATTGCCTACAAAATGAATTACAGCAGCGTGGCGCATTTATCCAATCAGTTTAAAAAAGCCACAGGACTTCCTCCTTCTCATTTCAAAAAAATGAAAAACAAAAGGAGGAGTCCGATTGAAGACATTTGACATTAGATGCCTTAGAAACCGTTTTAAAACCCCTCGCCGGGCGGCAGGGGTTTTAAAACGGTTTCTTCAACATTACAAAGCCCAATGCCCAGTTTTGATATGATCCGAAGATTGCCTGTTGCGGTTTATACCTGCAACAAGGACGGGTACATAGAATTGTACAATAAATCAGCAGTCGAACTCTGGGGGCGCGAACCTCAAATTGGCAAAGACAAGTGCTGTGGCTCCTATAAAATTTTCAACATAGAAGGCTGGCAAATTCCATTGGATGAATGTCCAATGGCCATAACGATCCAACAAGGAATACCGGTAACAGGCACAGAAATCTTTATTGAACGCCCTGATGGGGAAAGGCGTTTTGTGTTGCCGCATCCATTGCCTGTTTTTGATGAAAATGGAGAACTAACGGGGGCGGTCAATACTTTGATAGACACTACAGAAATGCGGATATCTCGACAAGTAATGAAGGAGGAGGAACCCTCCCAGTATGCGCGCAGCCTGATCGAAGCCAGCCTCGACCCGCTGATCACCATCAGCCCCGAAGGCAAAATCACGGACATGAACGAGGCTCTGGCAACCATTACCGGCGAAACGCGCGAAAAACTGATCGGCACTGATTTTGGTAATTATTTTACCGACCCACAAAAAGCACGAGCGGTTTATCAGGAGGTTTTTACAAAAGGATTTGTAAAAAACTACCCGCTCACCATCATTGATGGCGAATTGACGGATGTGCTGTTCAACGGCTCAGTTTACAAAGATGAACATGGAAGTGTGCTTGGTGCAGTGGTCGTGGCAAGGGTTATTACGGAACAAAAACGGATTGAAAAAGAATTGATCGAGGCTAAAGTATTTGCCGAATTGGCCACAACAATTGCAGTCGAAGAAAAAAGCAAAGCCATGCAAGCGGTTAAAATCGCGGAAGATGCGGTGAAGGCGAAACAGCAATTCTTGTCGAACATGAGTCACGAAATCCGCACACCTATGAATGCGATCATCGGATTCACAAAGGTGATGCTTAAAACAGACCTGTCGGCCAGGCAAAAGGAGTATTTGACGGCGATAAAAATGAGTGGTGATTCCTTGATCGTGCTCATCAACGACATACTGGATTTAGCAAAGGCGGAGTCTGGAAAAATGACTTTCGAGCAAACGCCATTCAAAATGGAATTGTCTCTATCGGCCATGCTGCATTTGTTTGAGACAAAAATTCAGGAAAAAAACTTAGAACTCGCAGATTCAAGGTTCAAATGCAACAGCCGGGGGGGGGGCTGCGAGGATAAAAGAAGGTGCTGAAAAGCGGATAACCGAGGTATTTTTGGGTGAC
>JAYSUY010000275.1:0-5421 GCA_043718855.1 Saprospiraceae bacterium
CCGGAGTTCCAGCGCAGCCCGGCACACTGACTTGGTCCGTCGTCGGTGGTAATTTTCCACAAGGCAACACTGGAGTCTCGATTAAGGTCAATTGGACAGAAACTGCTCCCCCTTACAAACTCTCTGTGATCCGAACCGTCAATGGATGCGCCTCAGCACCTTACGAAGTTTCGGATTTTACCAACATCACGGGGCAAACGCCGACCATCAGTGGGCCAACCATGCCTTGCGAAGGAGGGATAGAGACTTACACCACAGACATTGATGGAGCGGACACTTACACTTGGAGCATAGTTCCCTCTACGGATGGCAGCATCATCAGCGGTGCTGGCACAAATGAAATTCAGGTGCTTTGGCACAACTTTGGGGCAGCCACCGTGAGGTTGGTCACTCAAATTTGCAACACCAATTTTAATGTGAATTTGCCCGTACAGGTGATTCAGAACACCGTGTCTATCAATTGCCCGGTGCCCAACTTCTCTGGCAACTGCCAACTCTGCGCAGGGACAGGGTACATTTTCACCACAACCAACAACACGGGCGCTTACTACAAATGGTTTTTGGACGGCAATCCAGTTCCTGCTTTGGAAGGAGCGACCGCCACCACCTTTCCGGTCACTTTTCCCTCCGAATCTGCTGGCACCCACTTTGTCCGGGTGGAGATGACCGGCCCGTCTGCTTGTCCGGGCACTTTTGGAGATGTGCTCAGTGTCGAGGTGGTGGCCAACCCCGATCCCGTGATCTTCCCGTCCAATATTCTGAACTGCGCCCAATTGGCGCCGCTTACGCTGAACTCCACCACTTGGCCGGGCGCGCTTGTAGAAACCTTCACCTGATCGCCGAACAACCCGCCCACTTACACCCCGAACGGCCCTCAACTGACCATCAACAGCACCAACCAGAACGATTACCTGCAATCCTTTCAAGTAGATGTGGTGCGCATACTCGCCAACAACTTGGTGTGCAAAGCAAAGGCCAATTACATCCCCATCTGCGCAGGCGGAGAGTTGATTCCGAATTACAATCCCTTCGTGATCTTCACCGACTGGAACTTCAACCTCGGGGTGCCAGAACTCAATTGCCAACCCAATGGGGCCAATGAGTGCGGATACATACGGGTGAGCGGCAGTCTGAACGGGAAAGATTTTAGCGATGTGGATTTTGCGGAATGGCGAGTAGCGGATCCATTTGGAACCGTGCTGCCTAACCCAGTACCGATACTTGACGACCCAGGCTTGCAAAACACCGAGCTCTCCGTTTTCAGCCGTGCCGGTTTCTACCCCTCCGTCTTGCGGGTGAGCTTCACCAACGATGCGAACATATACAGCGACTTGCGGGTGCTGGAAATCCCTTTGGTGCCAGACATCGTCCCGACTTATGCCTGTGGCGGCACCCCTGGCACCTATACGCTGACCCTCACGGATGCCTCTGAGACGGTGCCCACCGCCATCATCCACCAACGGCAGTGGGCGGTGCGAATCAATGGCGGGGCGACGCTAATCATCAACGATAATCTGCCGCAGATCACCTTGCCCGTCCCTGTTGGCGCTACTGTGGAAGCATCGCTTACCCCCTACACGCACACGGTCGGGCAGGACAATCCAGATATGCTGTACTACTGCACCCGATGCACCAGTTTCACGCTTCCTCCTGCCCCAATGGTAGCGATAGTGGCTGACCGGACAACGGTGTGCAGGAACACACCGGTGCAATTTTCTGCTACCATCACACCGCCCAACGAGCCAATCATCAAATATAAGTGGGACTTTGGCGATGGCGCTATGGACAATACCCCGGCTCCACAAAGGACGTATGGCAGTGGTGGCACTTACACGGTCACCCTGACTGTGACCACTCAGAGGGGCTGCGAGTTGGTGGTTACCAAAGAAATCGAAGTATTGGGGGGCTCTCCGCTCGGCGGCACCATATCAACCATGTACGATGCCTGCCAATCTTCTGCGGCTTTGATGTATGTGCCAGCCCCCGGTACCAGCCTTCCGACCAATTACCTATGGAGTCCGGGAGGAGAGATAACCGATGCGATCATGGTTGCCAGTACGGGTCTTTATCGGGTGACTGTCTCAGATGCTGCAACGGGATGTACATTCAAGCCAAACCCTGTGCAGATAAATATACAAACCCTTTTCCCGGGCGGCCTTAAGGGAGATTTTGTTTATTGTGCAGGAGTATCAATGAAATTCACATACACCAAAACCAGTAACTATCAATACACTTGGGAGAGTGACCTTAGTTTATATGCGCCACTCCCTCCACCGAACAGCACCCAGTTTACTATCCCTGCATCAGCGGGGGTACCACCAGGCACCTACTATGTCAAAGTAACCGCTTCGACATCTGGGGGTGTTGTTTGCACTTCTGTCATGGAGACGGTGGTTGTACGCCCACTGCCTACCGCTCCTACTTTGCCAGTGGAGTATCAACAATGCGAGCCTTTCTTGGCCCACATCACTACTTCGCCGACTCAATCTGTATCGTGGAGCGGGCCAAACGGTTTCATCGGTTTTGGGACTGAAATATTTGTCAATGAAGGCGGCCAATACACAGCAAAAGCAACCAACCAATACGGCTGTGAGGCATCTACAAATGTGACCGTAAAGGATGCCATTGATGTTTCGATTCTTACGGGCTGCTATACGCTTTGCGATACCCTGCTCGAAAACGAGAAGATTTGCTTGCCTGCTCCATCTGGCTTTTACACTTCGTGGACGTGGAAGTTGCTGCCTAACACCATCATCAAAAGCGGTACAGGTGCAGTGGACACCATTTGTCTGGACGCATCACTGGAAGGAGATATTGTGCTGATCGTGACGCAAGAGTACCCAAATCCCACCCCTCCGTCGCCTATCGTGTGCAGCAAGACCAGCGATCCCTTCTGCCTCGAAGTAGAGGAGTGTATCAGTTGCCCCGCCAACCTGACCGCCACCTTCTTGGGCCACTCCATGCAGTGCGCGCTGGGCGGCGACGACTACGACGAGCAGATACTGATGTTCAACGCCACGCTCCTGCTGCCCGCAGGCTACAAGTACTGCGGCAACCGGCCTACGCTCACGGGCGGGTACTTTGTCTATCCGCCTGCCCCGCCCGTATGGCCCCAGTACATTGATCTGCCGTACAACCACCTGCTGATGAAGGGTTTTATCCACATCACAGACGTTGCGGATTTCAACGCCGACGGCTGTCTCAACGGTACCATTCTGCTTTGTAACCGGGTCACGGGCGAAATATGCCCCGCCACTTTCAAGGTTTGTGCGGCCCGATGCGACGAGCCGATCTGGTGCATGATCACCCGGAAGGTGACGTACAACTACGCCTCCAACCCGCCCAAAGTGACCATGAAGTTCACCTTCCCTGCGCACTACGTCACTGGGCCGAACTGCGACATCACTTCGTACACGGCCACCATCACGCGGGCCAGCGGGCTGTTCGACATCTTGGCGCAACAGACCTTCACCGGCGTGCCGCCCTCCGATACGGAGCACTCGCTCAGCATCACCATCCCGATCAGCCAGATAAGCACCTTCGGCTGTGTCAATTTCTCTTACATCTCCAACTGCGGGCTGGGCTGCGTGTGCTATTACCAGTGCTTCAACCCAGAGCAGCCGGGCGGCGGGTGCAGCATGGTGCAGGAGCGAGACGGTCCGCCACAGGAGGGCATAGTCAGCGCATCGCGCCTGTCGCTACAGCCCAACCCCGCCGACGGCTCCGTACAGTTCGACTACGCCGTCGCACCCGCGCTACAACGGGCCGAGGGCTGCAGCATAGCGGTGTCCAACAGTTTGGGGCAAGTGATGCTGCGCAGTTTCTTGCCTGATTGTCAGGGCACAGAGCGGCTCGATGTACAGGATTGGCCGCCCGGCGTGTACACTTGTACGCTCGAATCGGGCGGCAGCGCCATAGAGCAGAAAAGATTGGTGGTGGCAAGATAGAGCAGCCACAACATCAAAGCGGGCCAGCCGAAGTCGTGTGCTTCTGCTGGCCCGCTGTGTTTTATGCCTCAATGGCTGACCAAAGCAAACCGTTGCTAAAAATCACACTTCCCCCGGTTCACTTTCAGCCATTTCTCTTTTTGCTGATAATCAGGCATGTGCCGCTCCACGATGGCCCAAAAGCGATCGGAGTGGTTGAGTTCCACGAGGTGGGCCAGTTCGTGCAGGATCACATAGTCCTGCACCTCGGTAGGGGCAAAAAGCAGGCGGGTGGAGAGGTTCACGTTGCGGTCGCGGGAGCAACTGCCCCAGTTGGAGTGGTTGTATTTGAGGTTGACGCTGCGCACCGTTTGGCGCACCGTGCGGTCGTTCCAGTCCAGCACCCGGCGCATAATTTCTGACTGAAAATCGCCTGCCACCACCCGCGAGAGCAGGGTCTTGATGGCCTTGATGCGGTTGGTCGGGGTGGATTTGCGGCTCAGTTGTAGTTGGATGGTGTTGCCGATGAGCCGGGCCGTGTGAGTGGCCCGCTCTTCGTCGCGCAGATCCAGCACATATTGCCGCTCGCCCACTTGCAGCAACTGCCCACTGTGGTAGGTCTTTCCAATAAATGCTTCGCGGATGGCGGGTTTTTCCACCATCACTTTTTGCGCCCACACCTGTAGTTCAGCGAGTTGCTGGTGGATGACATCGGGCGACGAACCCCAGGGCAGCCGCAGCGTGACGCGCTGGCCGGTGATGCCAAAGCGTGTGCCATTGCGGACTTCGAGCGTGATGTCCACCGGCAGATCGAGGCCCGCGGCTTGGATGTGGTGGCGGTATTTCTGGATTTTGCGCATCCTGACTTTAGAACAGGTGGTAAAAACTTAGGCAACCCTTTTGACAGCCCACCGCGACAAGAATGGGACACAGATGAAACAGATTTTGTCGGATCAAAACGGATTTTGAGGTGAAAATCTGTTTGAATCCGTTTTATCCCTCCCATCCGTGTCCCATTCTTGTCGCGTTGGGCGCACGGCAAATTTTTACAACAGGTGAAAAACAAACGAAGCAGAATATCTGCCCAAATCATTGCCATTCAATAGGTTGAATCGTCCATCGTTTATAGTTCATCGTTCGCTTTGGTGGTTCACATCTCCATCACCGTGCCGCACTTTTGGCAGGTACGGGCCGCCGTGTTTTCCTTGTACTCGCCGATGGCCTGCTTGATCTGCGTCCCGATGTCGCGCAGTTCGAAGCCCGCCTCGTGCAGCGGTTCTCCACAGTTTTCGCAGAACCACAGCAGTTTGTCTACCTCGCCCGTGTGGCGGCGGCGCTCCAGCACGAGACCGACGGTGCCAGCGGGCCGCTGCGGGGAGTGCGGTATGCGTGGTGGCAGCAGGAACATCTCGCCTTCGCGGATGTCAATCGTCTCTGGGCGACCATTTTCGTTGATGATCTTGACTTGGATATCGCCCTCCAACTGGTAGAACAA